>CAYWGX010000033.1:0-18573 GCA_964457635.1 uncultured Leptolinea sp. | reverse complement strand
AGTTCAGTAACCCAGGCGATCGGCCAGCCATTGGCATCGCGGTTGCCAATCTTACCGGCGGAAGCCAGACCAAGCACCGGTTTTTCAGCTGTGGAGTTCGCGACAGCTTCCACAATTTCATCACCGTCACCGATGAACGTCATCTTCAGCTGGGAAAGACGATAAAGATATTCATAACCGGCATTTTCTTCTTCAAATCCAAGATCATCCGGGTAGGTATATTCAATCGGTTCGCCGTATTTCTCTTCATAAGCAGAGGCCAGATCCTCCGGTTGGGAAACAAAGTGGCTGAACAGAGCCAGGTAAGTGGACTCGGAACCAATTTCCTTGGAATAAAGGTCAAACTTCTGATTTCCGTTTTCATCGAGTTCGATGATGTCCCACCAGTTGTTAACAGGAGCGCCTTCCGGGAAAGCATCAGTATTGTAATACCAGAATGCCAGGGATGTGTAGAAGGGCATACCGTAGGTCAGCAGGCTGTCATCAATATGAGAACAAATATCTTCGGGATAATAAGCTTCCAGATATTTGCCATAGTAGTTGAAAGCAATATCACCGCGGGCATCAGCATCCTGGATCACATCAGCGATGATGTTGCCGGAATCAACTTCGGTAACAACTTTGGTGATGCTTTCACCGGCATCCAAATCATAAACTTCAACAGTGAATTCAGGATATTCTTCTGAGAAAGCTTCAGCAATTTTCTGCATTTTGCTTGTGGTGGAATAGACAACCAGCTTTCCGCCTTCAGCCTTCGCGAGCTCCAGAAGTTCATCTCCGGACATGGCATTATATTCCGCATTGGTCGGGATATCGATCGCGGCCGCGGAGAGAACGGTTGACAAAACAATTGTCAACACCATCAGATAAACAAACAGTCTCTTCATGATTATTCCTTTCTGTGTTTTTCCGGCCCAACACCGGCTTGATACCAATAATTATATTTCACGATTTATTCTTTTCCACAGTAACGGAAAATTCAAACAATTTTTTTCTTATCAGTTTTCTTATTGCGTGAATATTTGATCAGACGGGTCGTTTCTTTATTATAGACATTGAAGCGGTCCGGTTTGATCTTCAGCAACACATCCTGGTCTATGTCATACTCCGCAATACCGATCTGTTTGAGCAGCAGCTCATCGCCGCCTACATGAACCGTCACCAGTGTTTCAGATCCCGCAGGCTGACCGGCATAAACCGTGGCATGAATGGTATTATCTGCCGGTTCTTCAGCAATTTTGATCTGTTCAGGGCGGACACCCAGCACACAGTCAAACTCACCTGAGGGCATTTCTTCATCCGTCCAATCTTCCCGAAGATAATAGAAATCGCCGAGGCTGCATTTCACATTCAACATATCACCTTTGACACAGGCCTTCCCATTAATAAAGTTGATACGCGGGTTTCCGATGAAGTCCGCATTCCGCAGATTATTCGGGTTCAGATAAAGATCCATCGGCCTATCGACCTGAGACAGCTTCCCGTTCTCAAACAACGCGATCTTCGTCGACATGGTCAGCGCTTCCACCTGGTCATGGGTCACATAAATTATCGTAGTTCCCAGCTCCTTATGCAGACGTTTCAGCTCCGCACGCATGTCGGTGCGCAGCTTCGCATCCAGGTTGGAAAGCGGTTCATCCAAAAGCAGCAGCTCCGGAGAAGAAGCAATCGCACGGGCGATCGCCACACGCTGCTGCTGACCACCTGAAAGCTCATTCGGATAGCGCTTTTCAAATTCCGCGATTCGCATCCGTTCCAATGCGTTGCGAACAGTCTTTTTGATCTCTTCAGAGGGCATTTTCTTGATCTTCAGCCCAAAGGCGACATTGTCAAAAACAGTCATGTGCGGCCAAAGTGCATAGCTCTGAAACACAAGATTCAGTCCGCGTTTGGAAGGCTCCAGGAAGAATGCTTCATCACAATCGATCGCCTTTTTTCCGTTGATCAGCATAACCCCACCTTGAGGACGTTCCAGACCGGAAACTACACGCAGCGTAGTTGTCTTACCGCAGCCTGAAGGACCAAGCAGCGTCATGAAATCGCCATCTTCAATCGTCAGATTTACATCCTGCAGAACATGATTCGTTCCGTAATACTTATCAATATGGATCAATTCAATCTTACTCATTTTCAACACACCATTTCGTATTTCTGATTTCTTATTTCTGATTTCGAACTATCCCCAGCTCTTCCCGATATCGGCACCCGTCGCCAGATTGGACAGGATATAAGAGAACAAAACGAACACCAAAACAACTACAGAGATCGCATCTGCCATCTGCGGCAGCACTTCTTTGCTGTAGACAAAGGACAGATAAGAGAGCGTCCGTGTGGAAGGCGTCATGAACAGGATGATCAAATCCAGCTCCTTGGCTATGCTGATGAAAACCAGCAAAAATCCGGATAGGAAACCGCCTTTTGCCAGCGGGATCACAATGGAGCCCAAACGTTTCCAGAAGCTTGCCCCGGCAATATCTGCCGCTTCTTCCAATTCGGTGGAAATCTGCATCATCGTTGCGGTACCGGAACGACTGGCGAAGGGGAAGTGTTTAACGACCGTAGCCAACAGAATGATGGTAAAAGTACCGTAAAGCGATGGAATCGGACCGATCCGGCGGCTAAACATAGCCAGGTAAATCGCAGCAAAAGCCACTGCAGGCATCAGGTAAGGGATGAACACCAGCTGTTCCACCAGTTTTCCGTACCATTTACCGCGTCCGCGGGAAGTGATATACCCCAGCAGACAGCCGCAGAAGGCAGTGATCACGGAACCTACGATGGTCAGTACGACCGTATTTTTCAGGGAAGAGAAGAATTCCGGATTCTTGAAAATTCCCGGGTAATTGACCATATCCCGCGGTGCATCTTTCAGGTCACCGATCCAGTTATAAAGTGTCAGGTTATCAGGACCGTAACCGGCACCGGTACGGATCTGGAAGGTTTCCATCACCAGAATGAACATCGGGACAAACATGGCAAAAATCAGGAAGATTCCGAGAAAAACCATGATTGGATAACGGGCATGTCCAAGCTTCATCATGGTGCTGTGTCCGCCCTTACCGCCAATGGTCTCATAAGATTTGCGGGTGCCGATGAATGCCTGATTCGCCCAGATCGTGCCGGAAGCCATCAGGATGAGCAGGATCGCCATACAATAGCCGACGGTAGCGGAACCGGTATTGATGAAGTCATGCATTTTGGTCGCCAGCGTATAATAACTGATGCGCAGACCAAGGTTCGCAGCCACACCGTAGGTACCGATGGATTTACTCAGCGTCATGATCGCGGAGGAAAGTACTGCCGGCATCACCAGCGGAAGCGTGATGGAACGCAGAATGTAGACTTTACTGGCACCCTGGATCTCACCCATCTCCTCCAATTCGCTGTTGATGGAGCGAAGGGAACCGGAGACCATAATGTAGGTAAAAGCATAATAATGCAGAACCATACACAAAATGATGGCGATCGGACCATAAGCCAGCCAGTCCGGAATTTCCAGGCCAAGTCCCTGCAAAAAACCCGGTGATCCTCCACGGTTGTTGCGGAATACAGCCAGCCAAGCCATAGATTTGCACCAGGAGGGGATCATATAAGGGATCATGATTCCCAATGTCAGCCAGCGTTTCCCGGGCAGATCACTGCGAACCATCAGCCAGGCAAGTCCGGCACCCAGCGGCACCGCGATGATCGTCACAAAAAAGGCGATCGTCAGGGAATGCAGAAGCGGCGTCAGGAAATTCGCTTTAGCCAATTTTCCTGTCAGCAGATACTTCCAATAATACAGAGTAAAATCACCGACCTGGGCATCAGGCGTAGTTTTTTGGACCCGGCGCAATTCACCGGCAGCCAGGACAAAGGTTGTCCGCAGCATTCGAATCAACGGAACTGCAATGAGAAAAATCAACAGGACCAAAGAAATAAACACGATCATGTTGAAAGGATTCGTCACAACATCCAGAAATTGATTCTTCAGCTTTTTCCATGAAAATGGCTTTTTACTGTTTGCCATCATTCACCTCTCAATTCGGGTGTTTCCTGATTTTCCGAAAACGTTTTCGGATAACGAATGATACTAATTTTAAGATTATCTGTGTAATTTGTCAATTATGATAATCTTCTTAATTAAAATGTTCCGGATGTCGCTACAAAGTGACAAATAAAATCACCGAAACCTGAGACATTTTACCTTTTACCTTTTACATTTTACTTTTTTAAGCCCCGATCAAATTGTCGTAAGCCAGCTTGACCTTTCCGTAATTTCCGTCACGGTCAAGGGCAATGCCGCGTCCGACACCATCTGCCACTTGCAGGCTCAAACCTCGGGATTCGATCATTTCATCCAACTCTTCGAGCAGCGCAGGAGCAGACCCCGGCTCAGTGCTGCGTCCGTCAAAGATCACATGCAGATAAACCTCTGGCAGGTCTTTCGCCATCTCAGCAACTGCCAGCGGATAATAAATGGAGCCGTGGGAAGATTTTTTCGTCAGCAGACCGATCAGATGCAAAGGCTTTCCGTTCTCCCGCGCATCCGCAATCGTCTTCAGCAGAACCGGATTCTCCATAAAGGAACCATCAGCAATGGCACTGTCCAGACGGATGTCATCCTGCGGTACAACCCTGCCGGCACCGATATTGGAATGTCCGGCTTCGGAATTACCGGGCTTTCCTTCTCCGAGTCCTACATAGCCGCCGGAAGCATGCAGGGAAGACCAGGCCTCATTCGCAAGAAGGCTGTCCCAATAAGGTGTATCGGCGAGGAAGATCGCGTCATTGTCAGTCTTGTCACCGAATCCCCAACCATCGCAAATGATCAGCAGCATCTTGCGGTTCTTCCCGAAATCATGTCCGCTGTACAGCACCGTACCATCCATTTCTGCAGGCTGCTCAATACCCATCACCTTCAGGACCGTAGGTGCGATATCTTTCAGGGAACCATCTTTCAGGGAAATCTTTCCGTCATTCAGCGGATCGATCATGATAAATGCCACCAGGTTTGAAGTATGTGCGACGTGCGGTTTTCCTTTGTCAGTGTGCAGCACTTCAATATTGCCGTGATCGGCTGTGATCGCGATAACGTATCCTGCTTTCTTTGCCGCCTCGACTACCTGTTCCAGCGCACGGCTCACATGACCGGCTGCTTCAATTTTAGCGGCATCATTAGAGGTATGGCCGATCACATCACCGTTGGCAAAATTCGTCACAATAAAGTCATATTTACCCAGAGCCTCTTCCACCTTATCGGCCACTTCGGGAAGGGACAGTTCTGGTTTTGTATCGAACGGAACACCCTTCAGCGAGGGCACACAGGTATCCGTCTCCCCTGGAAAGGGCCGGTTCTCACCGCCGTTCAGAAAAAAGGTCACATGGGCAAATTTCTCAGATTCGGAACAATGGAACTGTGTTTTACCTGCTTTACTCAGCACTTCGGCCAGCGGCATCTTCACATGTGACGGGCCGAATACCACCGGCAGGTTCTTGAATTTTTCATGATAGAGCGTCAGAATGGAGAAATCAAGATTATGAAGCAGCTTACGCTCCACTTTATCAAAAGCCGGATCGGTGAACATTTCCGTCAGTTCAATCTCACGTTCACCGCGTCGGCAGCAGAACACCACATTGGAGCCGTCTTGAATATACCCGGTCCCGAGTGTGATCGGGTTCAGGGAATAATCGATCTCGCCCTTTTCATAGGAACGGCGGACCAATTCAGCAAGCTCATGTCCGCCATGTGTTTTCATTTCAGAATTCATTTATCTTCACCTCCCGGCCATGCCTCTTCCGGCGGGATCATGGCCTCTGTATTGACTTTTCCGGGTTCGGGGAACAGCTCCAGCAGCTGCGGAAAACGGAAAATCACGCAATCCGGACGGTTCTCTTCGTTTAATGTATATTTCTTCGCGCCCCATTTGGCGGCGATCGTCATTCCCATGTTGACAGCCTTTGCACCGATAATATCACGATCCAGATTGTCCCCCAGAAAGGCACTGTTTTCAGCGGGAATACCTACTTCATCGATTGCATAATAGAAAATTGCGGGACCGGGCTTGCGTACATAACACACGGAAGATTGCTGCACGGTTTTGAAATAAGGCCGCAGCCCGTCCTCGTCCAGCCACTCATCGATCTCTTTTGTTCCCACCAAATCGGAAATGATCCCAACAGCGAAACCACGGCGATTCAGCTCTTTAACCGTCTCGATTCCACCATCAATAACTACTCGCCTGCCTTTGGTACGGCGATATTGGTAGGTCAACTCACCCGCATATTTTTTGATCCGTTCCGGATCCCTGTCATAAGCCAGCCAACGGCTCCACAGCACCTGTTCAGGAGCCTCACAGAAATATTTCAGCGCCCATTCCCGATAGACATCATAACGCGGAGAGATCACTTCGTCATAGAATTTCTCCGGATCCTCGTCAGTACCGCACATCTGTGCAATCTTCTGCTTGGCATCCAGAATGTAGTCTTTTTCTTTCCTGATAATCCGGTATGTATCGCCCAGATCCAGATAAATCGCATGGATATCCGTATTCATTTCAAGCCTCCCGCAGCGGGAATAAATTCAGCAGTTCCCGAAAATCCTCAATAACGGCATCGGGAGGATTTTCACCGTGCGGATCCACCGGATGTTTCTTTTCCGGAGAATTATAAAGCACACAGCAGCTCACACCGGCATCCCGGGCACCGGTGATATCACGTCCCTGATTATCAGCAATGGAAGCCATCTGTTCACAGGGAATTCCAAGCTCCCGGCTGCACAGGCGGTAGATTTCCGGGTCTGGCTTCCGTAAGCCGCAAACGGGTGAAAGGATCACTGAATTGAACAGTCCATCCAGGCCATCAGTTTCCAACCAATCCGGAACTTCCGTCTCACCGATCAGATTGGAAATGATCGCCAATTTGTATCCGCGCTTATGCAGTTCACGAAGCACTTCTTCACCATGGTCCACGACGACACGGCGTCCTTTCGACTGGCGATATTCATAGGAAAGCTTATGGCGGTTCTCCATAATGCGCCCCCGCGGATAATCAAACAGCAGCCACTTACACCAGAGCTCCGCATCGTTTGATTCTTTGTTTTCCCGCAGTGCCCATTCACGGTATTTTTCATAGCGCTCTTCCACCAGGGCATAAAAATCTTCGAAAGGCAGGTCCGTCCCGGCGAGCTCCGCCATATGGATCCGTCCCTGCTTCATCCATTCCTGATCTTTTATCGCTATACGCAATGTTCCGCCGAGGTCAAACACAATGGCTGTGATATTTTCGTTCATAACTGTTTCCCCCTTCGGTCAGGCAGGATCGTCAGCAATTCTTTGAGCGATGTGATGACATAATCGGGAGTAAACTCTTTCCCGGAAGCTTTTTCCCTGTTCAGGGTATCCGGTTCGTCAATACGGATCATCAAGCCGAAACCTGCAGCCTGGGTACCTTCTACATCCCGCACCGGATTGTCTCCGACATATGCGCAGTTTTCAGGTTTCGTGCCGATACATCTGCAGGCAAGATAATAAATTTCCGGATTTGGTTTTCGCAGACGTACTTTGGAGGAGAGAATTGTCGTCTTGAAGTAATGAGCCACATGATCCGTCACCATCCAGTCCGGGATCTCGGTTTCCGTGACTGTATTGGCGATGATCCCCATGGTATAGCCCATGCGATCCAATCCATCCAGTGTCTCACGGACATCGGGACGGGCGACGCGTCGGCCATCATGATCCCGCCATAAACGGGTCAGCCGGCTGGCATGAGCTGCGATCAGCTCCGGATCGTAATCCGGCAGCATATACTGCATCCAAAGCTCCATTTCGGAACAATCCAGCAAAGAGGTTTTCGCGAGTTTCCGGTAAGCCTTCCAGCGGCTTTCCAGCTTTGCAAAGAATTCGTCATGGGATTCTTTCGTTTCTGTCAGGCGCATCAGCTCAGCTTCCGCGGCTTCAATAAACGGTTTATCCGGGAGAACGATCCGCAGCGTATTACCGACATCGAAAAAAACAGTCTGGATATCCTTGTCCATAAACCCTCCGCGAAGAAATTATTGAATTCAGTATTTCCGAAAACGTTTTCGGAAGCGGTTTAATTTTAAAACAGGATCGAATTCCTGTCAACCGGGAAAATGAATATTAAAAAAGGGAGTCAGATCCCGCTTGCGGGATCTGGCCCCCTTTGCGCACGACAAGCCAGGTGTGCTTCGCCCCGGGGAGGACTGTCAACTTTCGCGGAAACTGTACTTCCAATGTCGCAGCGCTTCCGTCCTCCGCTCATCGATGCATTTTTCTTATAGATTGATTATATCTGAAACCGGAAGTCCTGTATATTTGGCAATCAGTTTCGGGTCCATTCCGTCAGCTTTCATACGACGGGCGCTATCAAGTTGAATATCCTTTCGACCTTTTTCTTCTCCTCTCTTTTCTGCGAGAGACAAATGAAAAGCTTCCTCCCGTTTTGCATCCTGATCCATTTGATAGCGCTTCACCAGCAGCGGATCGTTAATAGCTATATTATATTGTTTCGCAAAATTCATCATCCCTTCTGTCATAGCTGCCAGTACCTCCATTTCATCTTTGCTCTTATACCCTTCATCCAGCATATACAACCAGGTCAGGAACAGGTCATCCTTCACTGATTCCAGTGTTTTGTGTTTCTTCCGAAAAGCCGGCATCTGAATATGATACATTTTGAACACATCTGTCGCCTGATGCTCCCGGTCATTTTCATACACCATGATCACGGGCTCCACCACATTTTCATTTTCGCCCCTGATATAAAAATCTACGATGTTGATCACACGGACCGGCGGAATTTTATCATATGTCAATCCGGATTCGAACTCATTGGAAACCAGCTTCCCGCCGTAAAAAAACGATCGTTCATTCATGAAGTCTTTTTCGATTTGTACTTCTATATCAAAAATCCGTCCTGATTTTGCACGTACACGTACATCAAGCCGTCCGTATTTCTGTCCAACACTTTCTGAGATCAACGGATATTCACTCATCATACTGATGATTTCTTCTATCGGTTCTTCTCCTACTCGGATCAATATCGAATTCAGAAACTCCAGCATCGCTTGCCCGGATTTTTTCTCATTCTGAAATATGCAGGAAAATACCAGGTTATTCAGCGGACTTAATCTTTTTTCCATATGATTCCTCATCATTATCTATCTTTAAGCATACCATGAATTAGCTGCATTTTCAAGAATCTTTTTGCAGGAGGAAGTCAGATATTCAAAAAAGGGGAGTCAGATCCCGCTTGCGGGGTCCGATTCCCAGTAAATGATTCCTTTGACTTAAAGCGGAATCAGACCCCCGTTGGGGATCTGACTCCCTCTTTCCCGTTTTTTATGGCTTCACGAACGGATTGACGAACGCGTTTTCCTTGTGGAAGCAGCGCTCGTAGCCCCGGCAGAGTTCATCGCTGCCCAGCCATTTCATGCAAATGTCGTAGGTGTGGAACAGCAGATATTCTTTCGTCCCATCCTCCCGCAGCTGGTAGGCACCGATCTCGTCCTCCGGCAGCGCCACGACCTTGATCGGCTCCGGACGGACTCCGTTGTCCCAGATCAGGTAGATCCGGACCACCATCTTCTTCCCTTCGCCCTCATCGATCTCGTTGATCTCGCCGCGGGCGCTCAGCTCATACTTCCACTTCACCGGTCCCAAGATGTTGCCCTCCTCCGTGTGGATCGTGTCCTGACCGACGACCTGCTTCGGCGTTACGCTGACGGTAACCTTCTGCTTTCCGGGGGCCAGGCCCTCGATCTTCCCGTTAAAGCTCGCATTCTCATCGATCGACGTCACCACTCCGTTTTGGATCGTTATGGTCAGGGGTTTCACCGTTTGGACCTTGACATCATTATCGCCCTCGATGGTGATCGTCATGTTAATTTCAAGCTCATCTTCCAGTTCTTTGATCTCGGACGGTAACCCGCGGCTGGCATCCTGCTTCAAATTGTCGACCTTCACTGTCAGCTCCTCTGTCTTCTCGGCAATCGTTACTTCAAGATGTTCCGGTTTGGTATCGGATTGGTTCGGGTCATCACTGACAGCTTTGTACCAGACATAATAGGTCGTCGCTTCGGTCCCACTGGGAATGGTTGAACTCCATTCCCCCGTCGGGTTATTGGCATCGCCCAGTGCGTACATCATCGTATATCCCTCCGGCAGAGGTTCCTTTGGTTCGTTCAGCAGCGGCTGATCAACTTCCGGTTCATCCTTTTTCGTCGGTTTCTGGTCATCATTCAGATCAGGTGCATTCGCCGGCTGAATCGTTACCGTAATATCCTTCCCATCGAAACTCGTATGGTTAGCATCACCCTCATACTTTACCTTCACGGTATAAGTCCCGGCATCCGTCCCGGTCGGGGGTTTTGTTGACCATTTCTCACCGTCAAGACTATACATGACCGTATAGCCGGGAACTTCTTTTTTGGGAGCCTCCACAAGAGGCTGTTCATCGCCGGTGTAAACAAGATTTTCCTTTGGAGTAGGTCTTTGAGCGTCCTCTAATTCAGGGGTACCCTTCGGATTGATTATTACCTGAATTTTCTCCGCCGTCGAATCCTCATGGTTTTTATCACCGACAGCCTTGTACCAGACGTAGTAGGTTCCGACGTCGGTGCCGGTGGGAAGATTTTCATTATCATAGATATAGTCATTCTCACCCGGTTCCTCATCCGCAGTAGAAGTTACAGCATATTTCATGGTGTAAGGCTCCGGAATTTCCTCTTCCGGCTTATTGACAAGTTCCATTTTGAAACCGTCATAAACCAGATCGCTATCGCTCTTTTCCGTGGGCTTCCGATTGTCCGTCAGCAGAGTAATGGTCACAGGAATAGATTCACCCTTAAATTCCTTACGGTTACCTTCTTCGTCCACATACTTCACCTGCACATTGTAATTACCCGCATTGGTACCCTGAGGAATATTCTTACTCCAATTCGTGCCGTCAAGGCTGTACAGTACTGTATAGCCGGTGGGCGGCTCATTTGGCTGCGTCACCAGATCTTGAGGTTCCCCTGTATATATCGGTTCTTTCGCCGTCGGGAGCTGATCGTCTGTCAGCGATATTGGCGCAGCAGCTTTTTCGATTATTACAGTCACTTCCTTGGTCGCCATCCCATAATCTGTATTGTCCTGAGTTATCTCAGCAGCGGTCACAATTATATAGGCTAAGTTGTCTGAAGGAACTTTTTTGATTGTCAGCGCACCTGTTTCTGGGTCTACTTCAATGTAATTTTCACTTCCGGCCTTGACGGCATAGCTGATCTTTCCGCCCGACAACGGGTCTGTCACGCTGGCGCTTACACTTTTGTTTGTATCACCGTAAGTTGCAGTCACATTATCTGCGGTGATGGTCTGTATCGCTTTCGTATTGTTTTCAATATTACTCCCATTTGCTGCAACGCTCAGCCAAATAGTATTTGCCTCATGCTCATGATGCACAACACCTGATCTCATCTGAGCGACACCATCAACATATGCCCAATCGTTTGTGCCATCACAGAAAATAACCCCTGCATTTTCATCCTTATCAGATGTATAATATTGCACATCTTCTTTCTTTGCTCCAGTAAGCACAAATTTAACATCTGAAGTATCGCTTGGGTCTGATTGTGTAAATACACCGATATCCGCTCCTGAAGTAAGTCCTGAGCCTGGATGGATATACGCTAATCTATTATTCCAAAATTCAAGAGCAACATTTGAAATTCCTGATGCATTCTCATTGTCCTTGATGACAGGATTCCCTGACAAAGTGAAGTTTACATCTGATACACAATGAATACCACCCGTATGATTAAGCACTGTTCCTTCTGAATAGTTATTTTTGATAATTCCACCATTAATGGTAACAGTTCCGCCAGCATCAATACCTCCGCCCTGGTATGTTGTCTTGTTATATATGATTTGTCCTCCATTTATCGTAAGATTTCCGCGTGCAAAAATGCCACCACCATGATCTGTTCCACGGTTTCCAATGATCGTACCACCATTTATTATGAGCGTACCATAAAGATTTATACATCCACCTTCTTTATTAACTCCACCTGTAATATAGCCTCCGTTAAATGAAAATTCCCCATTTCCATTAACAGTTGCCAAATGATTTGAAACCGTATAGTAGTGCGTCGTATTGCCGCGGTCATTAATAGTCAGACTTGCACCGCTTCCTATCGTGATAACTCCTCCATTTCCGGTCTTCGTAATTCCGTATCCATTAAGGTCAAGAGTTGTTGTTCCGGGCACATTCCATGTGTTGCTGATTGTTACATCCGTTGTCAGTTTGTAGTCTCCTGCAGTATTCGGGAGGCTATCAGAGGTATCCCAGTCCGTCGCCTCAGCTGCAAAAGCCGGCAGCAATACCAACATCAGGCTGAGTAGAATATCAAAAAACCGTTTCTTCATTTTCATCTTTTCGCTCCTTCTTTTTTCACGGCTGTTATGGCCGCCGCGCAACCATTATGTACTTTCAAGGAGGGAGTCAGATCCCGAAGGGGTCTGATTCCCCTGTAATCGCATCCAATAGGGCGAAGCCCTCACTTTACGGGGCAGGCTATACACTGATACCCCGACAATCAAATCCATCGAGCGAAACACTCACCGTTCGATGCACCAATACCGATGATTCCCGGTCAATACATTCCTGTTTGCGGATCCATCCCTCCGGGGAAGGCATTTGCATGCTGTCCGCGGAATCAGACCCCCTGCCTGGATCTGATTCCGTTTCTGGCTGGGTCTGATTCCGGCTTGATTAAAAAAACCGCCGGACCTGGCAGGGTATAGCTACCCCGTCAGATCCGACGGTCATCCATCGATATTGCTGCAGACAGAACTACAGCATTAGCCGCTGTGCTGTGCTGTGCTGTGCTGTGCTGTGCTTTAAAAAGCGTAATCCTGTTCCGCATGGCTGTCAAGTCCATTTCAAAAAATTCCGGGAAAAACACCACCCGGTCCAATCCAACTATTGTCCTGCCGGCGTATAATAAAATTGTTAATAGGTCGGCGAAATAATAATGGGAAATTATAGCATAAAATCCGGCAGGTTATACCAAATTCATAAATTTTAATCAGTGAAGCAGACCCGCCCAATTTCATACTTGAAAATCGATTCCGAATCGGGAAAATATTATAAAAGAAAGGAAAGCAATCATGCCGGAGGCTAATACCCTTTACAAAGACAGACTGTTCAACTTTTTATTTGGCTCAGAAGAAAACCGGCAATGGACACTCAGTTTTTTTATTCCCCTTCGTGGTAGGCATTCGTGCGGACGTCAATGAAGCGTGCCTTCAGTTTGTCGTAGAGGATGCGCTGGCTGGAATAGAGGCCGGAATAGCCGGAGAAGACGTAGCTCAGCCCACACGCAAGTGCGTAAAACAGCATCCCGTCCGCACCGAAAAGTTCGATTGAAAGAAAGATGGAAGCCAGCGGACAGTTTACTGCCCCGCAGAAGACGGTTATCAGACCGACGGCCGCAGAAAATCCCGCAGGCAGGCCCAGCAGCGGACCGAAGACACAGCCGAATGTGGCTCCGATGAAGAAACTCGGTACCACCTCACCGCCTTTGAATCCGACTGCAAGGGTGATGGCTGTGAAAATCATCTTCCACAGAAAAGCAGTCGGTACCGCCTGTCCGTCCTCGATCGCACGTTTGATGATGCCCATGCCGGCGCCGTTGTAATCCCTGCCGAGCAGGAGCGTCAAAACGAGAATCACAGCACCACCCATGAATGCCTTCACCCAGGGGTTTTTGATCCATTGCTCCAGCTTGTGTTCCGTGACATGCAGGATGCCGCAGAAGATAGCGGAAAGTGTCCCGCCAAATACCGCCAGGATCGCGACCCGAACCAGCGTTAAAAGTTCAAACTCAGGGACGGCTACCGCAAAGCGCTCGGGACCGATACCAAGTAATGCTGAGACGCCATAAGCGGTCAGCGCAGCGAGATAACAAGGAATGAAAGCTGCATGGTAAATCAACCCGACACTGATAACCTCCAGTGAAAAAACTGCTGCACCCAGTGGTGTGCCAAACAGAGCGGAGAAGAAAGCCGCCATACCGATCATGGTGGCTGTACGAAGGTCCCGGTCATCCAGCTTCAGCAGCTTGCCGGTGTTGTAGCCGATCCCGCCGCCCATCTGCAATGCAGCCCCTTCCCGTCCGGCAGAACCGCCCGTCAGATGTGTCAGTACCGTCGTCAGGAAGATCGCGGGGATCAAGGTGAGCGGCACCCCCTTCCCATCCTGGATCTCCTGCAGGATGTTATTGGTGCCCTGTCCTTCGGTGTGAAACAGACGGTACAGGGCGACCGCCAGCAGTCCGGCCGCCGGCAGCGTATAGATCACCCAGGCATGGGCTTCCCGGATCCCGTTGGCAAAATGAACACCATAATGGAATGCCGAACCAAGCAGCCCGCAGAGCAAGCCTACAACGACCGAAACGACCAGCCACTTCGCCATCGCCCGGGCGTAAAGCGTCAAATGTGCAGCATAAGCGATGATTTTTTTCATATTCCGCCTCAATTTTTCCCGCGCTTATTATAGGCAGATTCTGATAAAAAATCAAGTCCATTCGTTTGCGTCTTATTCAAATGCACAGAAAAACATATAAGGCGGAATTTTGATTATATCTTCTCCGCAAACCAGGTTTTTGGGATGAATGACAAAAGATTGCGCAATACGGGCGGAATAAAGAGAACGGAAACGATCAAGAGACACTGTTTTATAATTATTTGATGATTTCACCTCAACAGGGAATATTTTAAACTGTGTTTTACTCTCATTTGAAAGCAAAAAATCAATTTCAATATCATTCCGATGTTTTTCCTCACTATAACGAGTATAGAAATAAAGCTTTCTGCCTTTTTCCGTAATCATTTGCGCTATCATGTTTTCATAAATCATACCTTCATTCAATGAAAGACGCCCATCCATAATCGCTTTATACAATTGTTGGTCGGAAATCTCATTTTCGCTGAATGCCAAACTCACCAGCAAACCCGTATCGCCCATATAACACTTTACTTCTGCATCGTCTTTATTCAAGGCAAACCCGACATTGGGATCACTGCATTTATAACAGAGACTGCAAATCATAGAGTCATCCAGCCAAAACAGCGGATCATCATATTGGGAAAACCTCGCATCATTTTCAATTTTGCTCAAAACAACTTTTTTCTCATGCCGGGAAAGATAGCCGGGAATATTATCAAATAACGCAGATACCCTTGAATTATACTTTCGGGATGCTTTTTTTATATCATCCCGATAAAGTTCCAGGATATCTCTCTTTTCCACATCACTTGCATAAAAATCGCGGTTATTTTCTCTATATGCAACAACGCTTTGCGGCATTCCGCCAACAAGCATATATTCTTTAAAAAGCCTCAGAGCCCTGTTATGCATCTCTCTTTCAAGAGGTTCCCTTTTCTTCCAACAGGAAGAAATATATTCCCGTAAGATATCTTCCCCCATGGCTGTCATGAATTCAGAAAAACTTACCGGATACATTTTTATTTTTCTTTCCTCGGATGGAATGGAAATATTTTCAACATTCTCACGTATAGAAATTAAAGAACCGGTTTCAAGATAATGATAACGTCCGTCAGCGACAAGATATTTGATCGCTTCTCTCGCTTTAGGAAACTTTTGGATTTCATCAAAAATTATCAGTGATTCGCCCGGATAAAGGCGAATATTGTATTCCAATGATAAATTTTGAAAGAAAATATCTAATCGATTCAAATTATCAAAATTATCTTTGACCGTTTTTGATGCATTATTGAAATCGACGAGAATATATGATTTATATTGTTCATTGGCAAATTTTTCCGCAATTGTCGATTTTCCTACACGTCTTGCGCCTTCAATCAACAAAGCCTTTCCGCCTTTTGTTTCCTCTTTCCATTTCAGCAGCTTCAAATAGATGTCGCGTTTAATTTCCATTATATTCTCCTTACGACGAACATACCGCAATACGCAAAGTAGATTATATCAAATTTATACGCTAAACGCAATATTGGCCTTCAATTAAAATAACGGAATGCGCAAAGTATGTTTATAAAATAATGAGCCAACGTAACCGTTTCTGCTAATTCAAGACTCAATCAGCGAAAACAGGTCCTGTTGCCTCATTCTATGGAAACTGTTCGGGGACAGCCCGTGAAGGAACAGTCCCCGGAACCGTTTATGTCGCGCTGCCTTCGAACTGCGTCATGTAGAGCTGGTGGTAGGTACCGCCTTTGGCGAGCAGCTCCTCATGCGTACCGGTCTCGATGATGTGGCCCTGCTCCATCACCACGATCTGGTCTGCATCGCGGATGGTGGAAAGGCGGTGGGCGATGATCAGACTGGTACGATTCTTCATCAGCTCCACCATGGCATTCTGGATGTGCTGCTCCGTACGTGTATCCACGGAAGAAGTCGCCTCATCCAAAATCAGGATATGCGGATAACTCAAGAAGGCCCTCCCAATAGTCAGCAGCTGACGCTGTCCCTGGGAGAGATTCGCTCCTGCACCCGTCAGCACCGTATCATAACCGTCAGGCAAGGCAGCCACCACTTTGTCACAGTTGGAGCTTTCGGCTGCTTCGATCATCTTCTTATCGGAAATCGTTCGATCAGCATATTTCAAATTATTGCGGACTGTATCCGTAAACAGAACTGTATCCTGCAGTACGATTCCGATGGTATCCCGCAGTGTATCACAGTCGATATTCCTGATGTTTATGCCGTCCACAGTGATCTCACCGCTGTCGATATCATAAAAACGCATCAAGAGGTTGACGACTGTCGTCTTCCCGGAACCGGTAGAACCAACCAGCGCGATCTTTTTCCCCGATTCGACCTTCAGGTTAAAGTCATGGATCACCTGTTTGCCGGGAACATAGCTGAAATTGACATGTTTGAATTCAATGATCCCCTTCGTCGTCTCCATCTGAACTTCACCACTCTTGTCTTCACTTTCCGCATCCAGGATTTCAAAGATACGTTCCGCCCCTGCCAAGGCTGTCTGGATCTGCCCGTAAAGCTGAGCCAGTTCGTTTATCGGGCGGGAGAACTGCTTGGAGTAGATGATAAACGCAGAGATCACACCGACGGAGATCATCCCTTTCAGCGCGAACCAGGCACCGAAGGCAGCAACGATCACGAAGGAAAGGTTGTTGATCATGTTCATCAGCGGTCCCATGGCATTACCGATCACATCCGCCGTGATACCGATTTTCGTCATCTCATCACTTGCTTCATTAAACTCCCTGATGGTGACTGCCTGCAGATTGTAGGCAGTGACTGTCTTCCCAGCAGAGACCTTTTCTTCCACGATCCCGTTTAGTTTGCCCAGCAGTTCCTGCCGGCGCACGTAGTATTTCCGCATCAGTTTCGACATCACATTGGTCACCACCACCGAAAGCACCACCGTCACACAGGTCAGCAGAGTCAGCGGGACGCTGTAGCTCAGCATCATGATGACCGTACCGATGAGCGTCAGCACACCGGAGAACAGCGAAGAAAGAGAGGAAGAAATCACATTGGAGACATTTTCCGCGTCGTTGGTCATGCGGCTCATCACATCTCCGTGAGAGTGATTGTCCAGCCAGGGAATGGGCAGCGAAATTACTTTGGCGAAGAGCTCTCCCCGCAGCCGATAAATCACCCGTTGGGAAAGCCGTGCCGAGAGGAATCCCTGCAGCAGTGTTGAAACACCATTGAGTATATATACGAACAGCATCCAACCCAAAATACGCGGTATTTCCGGGAACGCACTCCGCACCAGTGCATCAATAGCATTGGATTGCAGGCTCGGGCCGATCACACTGGCAGCTACACCGAAAATAACAACCAGCGCTAAAAGAATCACATATTTCATCTCCGGTTTGAAAAAGGCGATCAGGCGGCTGAGAGCCTGCTTCTGGTCCTTCGGTTTTTCGACCGGCCTTCCCATACCGGCACGGTTCCCGGTGCGCTTGAATCCCCGCTGTGCAACAGAGGATGATGGTGTCTGGTTCATAAGCTTTCCTCCTCTTTCAGCTGAGAGTCATAAATATCGCGGTAAACAGTGCTCGTTTCCATCAGCTCGTCATGGGTACCGCAGGCAGCGATGGTTCCGCGATCCAGCACCACGATTCGGTCCGCATTACGTACGGAGGCAATGCGCTGAGCAATGATGATTTTCGTCAGGTTTGTGTAATCCCGGTTCAGGGCTGCATAAAGTGCAGCTTCTGTCTTGAGGTCCAGCGCGCTGGTCACATCATCCAAAATCAGGATCTCCCCGCCTTTCAGCAAAGCCCGGGCGATCGCCACACGCTGCCGCTGTCCGCCGGAGAGGCTCATGCCCCGTTCGGCAACCGGAGTATCATAGCCTTGCGGCTGCTGTTGGATGAATTTATCTGCCTGAGCGGCCAAGGCAGCCTTGCGGATCGCTTCATCGTCTGCATCCGGATCACCCGGTGCGATGTTTTCCCGGATCGTAGTAGTGAAAAACTCAGCCTTTTGCAGGCAGACGGTCACTTTTTCCCGCAGCGCTGCCGGGTCATAAGCACGAACGTCCACACCATCCACCAGTACACGGCCTGCCGC
>CAYWGX010000032.1:6605-18791 GCA_964457635.1 uncultured Leptolinea sp. | reverse complement strand
TTTGTGTATAATTATTTTATCCAAAAAAATGTCCAGAAAATAGGGTACATATCACGTGCGCCTATCTCCTCCAATTGAGCGCACACAGGGACGGTTCTCTTGTGCAGGCTTCGCTGCAACAAGAAAACCGTCCCCGAGTGCTTCCCCTTGGAAGGCAGGAGGCAGATCTCATTGCAATCGGGATCTGACTCCACTTTGTATCGGAGGCGCACTCGAAGACTGCATTGCCATGCCGGTGGTGCGAACCTAATGACGCAAATAATCTGAACTGAGTTATCAGCCCAACGAGAACGCATTGAGGCACGGTCAGGCTGGATTCGCGTGCTTTTTGCAGCGTGCTTTGACAAAATGCACACGAGTCCAGCCTGTCTGTGCTCAATTGTAAGTTGAAAGTTGAAGGGTGAAGGGTGAAGGTTTATTGCCGCTGCACGCGTTAGATAGAGATTTCCGTTTTTGAGACACCGGCAGATCCACCACGATTCTTATCCGAAAAACCATCGAAACCGTCGCGAAGCGACACATCATTTTCACCTTTCACCCTTCACCTTTCACCCTTCACCTTTCACCCTTCACCTTTCACCTTTCACCTTTCACCCTTCACCTTGGTAACGGCACAGAAATGCAGTCCAGGTGTGCTTCGCCTTGCAAGGCAGGGGTCAGATCCCATCTGTCACCCCGGGATCTGACCCCACCTTGCAACGAAGCACAACGAGGTCGAAGCACGAGGGGGCGAGCGAAGCGAAGCTCCTGCCTAGAAGCACAACGGGGACGGTTTCGCTGTTGCCGCGCAGCCGGCACTCGGGAACCGTCCCTGTGTGCGCTCAATTGCAGAGGAGAAGAAAAACCGAAAAAAATGACTCCTTTTGCAAGGACATAGCTAAATCAGGCAGGCGCTTTTCTTACGGTATTGAGCGCACAAGGGGACGGTTCTTGCGTGTTGGCTGCGCAACAACGCAAAAACCGTCCCCTTGTGCTCCGTCCCTAAAACCGGGGACTGTCCCTTTATGGGACTGTCCCCACCGAGTGTGCTCTATTACCACAAAATCGAACTTTTGTCAACAGTCAATGTTGTCTCTTGCAAAAGAAGAAATTCTGCTGTACACTCCTTTTCAAGATAAAGGAGCAAAATGGAAGCAGAGAAAAACACCGGCATCAGCGAAAGATTTCAGGGAGAAGAACCTGAAATTTTTGCCGTTGACCACGCCGCCGATTTTGACTCCTACCACGACCGCCTTCAGGAAGCAGAAGCGGACTACCGGGAGGCCTGCGCGGCCTTCCTGGCAGAAAACCCCGGCACCGAAGCCATCATGGAAGCTGCCGAGGACGCGGAACGTGCCGCGCGGGAACTTTATTCCCGCGTGCAGGTGATTTTCCTGATGAAAGAATCCTCCGATGAAGACCGTGCCCATGCCCATGAGATCCTGGACATGCTCACCAAGGACAGCTGCAAGCGGGAGCGCACCTGCTCCGACCTTTACCGCAAAGTGCGGGAAGCCCATCCGGATCAGAAGGATCGTCTGCACAAACTGATGAGACAAAAGCAGAAGCGCATGAAATTCACCGACCGCTGCATGTCCACCCAGGCGCATTACCAGAAAAAGAATCAAACGCACGAACAAGAATCCGCACAGGAAAAAGAGGTTCGCCGTTCTTATCGTGCCCATCGTCTGCGCCAGCGCATTCCGGAAGGCGGACGCTTCTGCCCGCCGCGCATCTTCCCCCATGACCGGGTACCGGAAGGAAGGCCGGTCCCATGGCCTCCGGAAGTCTATATGGACTTCAAGAGTCTGGAACCGGAGGAGCTGGTGTTCAACATGGAGCATTACAACTTCGAGCTCCCGCCGGACTTCCGCAGCAAAGACGGAAAGATGGATTCCGAATCGATCGTCTGGGACTATGAAAATCATAAAGTGACCATGAAGTATATCGGAGAGGAACCCGTCACCTGGGACTTCAGGCAATACATCGACCTGCGGGATGTTCCCAAACCCTGGGACTGGGATGCTCAGTATTACCTGAGACTGGATGCCCAGTATAAGACGCAAAATGCAGGCGGGCTCCTGCAGCATTATTAGGCAAAACATAAGAAATAAAGAAAATAGCCGAGATCCCGGAGAATTTCGGCTGTCTTTGGTTTTGGATTTCTCACATTTTTCGGGTCAGCCGCGGGCAGATTTCAAAATCAAAGACGATCGGAACAGAAAGGGATGACCTTCCTAATCCGCGGAACGGGAAGAAAAACGGCGGTATAATTTTTTCAGTTAAAGAGGAAAAATGCGTATCAGAGATTTTATTGAAGAAAAATGGCGTTCATTGACAACGACGCAGATCATTGTTCTGTTCTTTTTGATAGTGATCCTGATCGGAGCAATGCTGCTCAATCTGCCAATAGCTTCCCGCAATCATCATTCCGCCGGTTTCTTCACTTCACTCTTCACCGCGACATCCGCGACCTGCGTTGCCGGTTTTTCCCTGAGTGACATCTGGACACAATGGAGCAGCTTCGGGCACGTCGTCATCCTGATCATGATCGAGATCGGCGGTCTGGGCTTTATGTCCACAGTGATCTTTTTCCTCCTGCTGGCGAATCGCCGCATCAGCATGCGGCAGCGTATGACCATGGCACAGGGACTCGGCATTGAAGTTGGCGGTGTTGTCCGCATCCAGCGCTGGGTCATCCTGAACAGTCTGATCGTCCAGGGCATCGGCGCAGTTTTGCTGACCCTTGGCTTTCTGCCGCATTACGGGTTCAGGCTGGCGCTCTTCCTCGGCATCGCCCATTCCATCTCAGCATTCTGCAACTGCGGCCTGGATTTCATGGGTTTCAGCGGGCCGGGCATCGGCTTCACCAATCACATGACCGATCCGCTCATCATCATCCCCATGATCCTGCTGATCATTTACGGCGGTCTCGGATTCATCGTCCTGGAGCAGATCTACCGGCTGAAAAGTTTTCACAAGCTCAACGTCTACGCAAAGATCGTACTGATCACGACCGGCATCCTGATCCTGGTCGGTACGCTGGCCTATCTTTTCATCGAATGGAGTAATCCGGGCACCCTGGGACCGATGAATGTGCCGCAAAAAATCATGGCTGCACTCTTCCAGTCTGTGAACACCAGGACAGCCGGGTTTGCCGGTATCAACCAAAACTACCTCAATGAGATCAGCAAGACGATCACCTGTGTGCTGATGCTGATAGGCGGGGCTGCCAGCTCCACCTCAGGCGGCATCAAGATCGCGACACTGGCCGTGCTGATGCTTTACACCTGGACACGGCTGCGCGGAAAGCGCACCATTACCATTTACAACCGCGCCATTTCCAACAACCAGGTCCTGGACGCTGTAACGATCACCGGGCTCATGGCTGGATTGGCCGTAGCCGGGGGTGTCTTCATCAGTGTAGATTCTCATATCAACATCGGACCGGCAGTCTTCAGCAGCATCTCTGCAATCGCCACCTGCGGGCTCTCCATTGCAGAAACTGCCGGATTAGGCAAGCTGTCTCAAATATTGCTGATTTTCTTCATGTTTTTCGGCCGTGTCGGTGTTCTTTCCATCAGTTTGAGCTTCATGATCGCTGACCCGGCAGAGGAACGGATCCAGCGGGCGGAGACGAAGTTGATCATCGGGTAAAGGGAAATAAGAAATAAGAAATATGAAATTGGTTGGAAGAAAGAATGGGTAGGGAAATGATGAAATCATTTGTAGTCATTGGTCTGGGACGCTTCGGGACTCGGATCGCACAAAAATTATATGCCATGGGCTGCGAAGTACTGGCGGTCGATAAAGACAACGATAAAGTCCAGCAAATCGCAGATAATGTCACACAGGCTGTTTCCGGTGACGCAGAAGATAAAGACATCCTGCGCGCCCTCGGCGTACGGAACTGTGACTGTGCAATCGTCTGCACTGCCGGGAACCTGAGCGCATCCATTGTGATCACTATGAACCTGAAGGAACTGGATGTACCTTACGTCGTCACGAAAGCCAAAGGTCCGCAGCACCAGCGTATACTGGAAAAGCTCGGCGCGGATGCGGTCGTGATCCCGGAGCAGGAAATGGCAGATCGTCTGGCTGCCAAACTGGTTGAGCCGAACATTCTGGATTCCATTGAAATATCGGAAGAATACAGTCTGGTCGAAGAACAGGCACCGGCATCATGGTTCAATAAGAGCATAAAGGACCTGAGCGTCCGGGCACGTCTCGGCATCAACATCATCGCGGTCAAGAATGGAAAGGACATCAATATTGCTCCGGGCGGCGACTACATCGTCCGGAACGGAGATGTCCTGGTCATCATCGGCAAGGATGAGGCACTCGCAAAACTGCGCAAAAAATAAGGTAAGGCCTGTCATGAGGCCGGAAAAGACTGCCCGTGACACAGCCATGAAAACCAAGCTGAGATTGAAATTCATCTTCTCCATAGAAAGCTTTCCTGATATAATAACAACAGGGAGAGAATGATTATGGCACAAACCTGGCAGCCGAATGCAGGCGATGATTATTATGATATTCCGCAGATCCTCAAGCGTCTGGATTGGCTGGATGCTGAACGCCGAAAGGATAAAGATGCGATTTACCTTTTGCAGGAACAGATCACTCAGCTGAAAACCGAAAACTACGCGCTGAAAAACGACATCAAGGAATTGCAGAAGGAAATCAGCGTTTATCCGAGTGTCTTCCCGCGTCTGGACCATCTGGATGGTCAAATCGCGCAAAACCGGGGGGAGCTGCAGATACAGATCGAGGAAAACAACAAGGCGCATACCCTCAAAGAAGCCGAACTGGACGCCAATCGCCAAACGGTACAGGAATCCCTGAGCCGTGCTATTCTCGAGATCCGCAAACAGATCGAGCCCATCGGTGACATCAAAAAGGCAGTTCAGGCCCGCATGGATGACATTTTTACCGTCAACCGCAATGTTGAGGAACTTTCCCACCGCATTGAAAAAGTCGCACTGGAGCGGGATGATTTCCTGCGTATCCAGAGGACCAATGAGGAAAGCCGCAAACAGGACATCAAGCGTCTCGGTGACATGCAGACGGAACTGAATGCCTATCGGAAGCGCAATGAGGAAATGCGTACCAAAGTCGACATCTCTTCCGATTCCATCAAACGCATGGAAGGCCGCATCAATGACGTCCTGAGCGGAGAAAATGAACGGAAGCAGCAGTGGCTGGCATTCCAGGAGAAGATCAATGTCGCGGACGTCAACCGTGAAAAGGAATGGGCCGAATGGAAAGAGTCCTTTGCGGAAGTCGTGGAACGTGCTTCTTCACTGGAAAGTCAGGTCCAGACTTTGGATGCCACCAAACGCTCCATCAAACGGTCCCAGGACATTCTCGATGAAGCATCCGCCCGTTTTGACCGCCGTACCAACGAACTGACGGAAATGCAGCGCCTGACGGAAGAGAAGTTCCATCAGGAATGGGCTAATTTCAAGTCCGAAGACCAGAAACGCTGGATGAACTATTCCCTGGGACAGGATGAGATCCAATCCGAATACAAGCGCTCGGTGGAAATGATCATGGAACGGCTGAACAAGCTGGAGGATACTGCAGTCACGACTTATGACGAAGCCGCCCAGCAGAACGAGATCCGCACCGGTCAGATCCAGGAGCTTTATCAGCTCATCCGTGGCTGGCTGGAAAAGAATTAGAGAATTAAAACAGAAGAAGGTGCCAAGCACCTTCTTCTGTTCTTGATCTGCTTTTGTTCAGATGGCCTTGACCATGAAATAATTCTTTTTCCCTCGGCGAAGGATCAGATATTTGCCGCCGATAAAGTCGGAAATGGTGATGTTCATCGCCGCATCTGTCACACGGTTGTTGTTGACATAAATGCCGCCTTCCTGGATGCCGCGGCGGGCTTCACCCTTTGACTTCAGGAACCCTGTCCCTGTCAGGACATCCACAACATTAATGCCATCCCCGCCGAAGTGATCGGCAGGCATATCAAACGAGGGAACTTCGGAGAAGATATCATGAATATCTTCAGCGGAAAGGCCAATGATATCACCGCCGAACAATGCCTGACTGGCCTGCTGTGTATTTGTCACAGCGGTTTCGCCGTGCATCATGCGGGTCATTTCCAGAGCCAGCGCTTTCTGCGCTGCCCGGGCTTCCGGATGTTTTTTGGTTTCTGCTTCCAGCCCATTGATCGTCTCTTCATCAAAGAAGGTGAAGAACTTCAGATAGTGGATCACATCATTATCATCCGTATTGAGCCAGAATTGGTAGAATTTGTAAGGAGATGTGCGCTTCGGATCCAACCACACGGCACCGCCCGCTGTCTTCCCGAACTTGGTCCCGTCAGATTTTTTAATGAGCGGGTAAGTGAGACCATAAACCGCATCCCCGGTCTGTTTCCGGATCAGGTCCGAACCGGCAGTGATGTTCCCCCACTGGTCAGAACCGCCGCACTGCAGTTCACAGCCCATTTCTTTATGCAGATGAAGAAAGTCATAGCTCTGCAGCAGCATGTAGCTGAACTCGGTAAAAGAAAGCCCGGATTCGCGGTCCAGACGTGTTTTCACAGAATCCTTTGCCATCATGTAGTTGATGGTGAAATATTTTCCGGTATCCCGCAGAAAATCCAGCATGGTAATGTCACCCAGCCAGTCCATATTGTTGACGATTTTCGCCGGATTGGATTTCACATCAAAATCGAGAAAATGCGCCAGCTGCTTTTTGATGCATTCCACATTGTGAAGCACTTCCTCACGGGAAAGCAGGTTTCGTTCTGATGAGCGTCCGGAAGGATCTCCGATCATGCAGGTGCCGCCTCCGGCAAGAGCCAGCACATGGTGTCCGTATTTCTGAAAACGGGCCAGCGCGATCAGAGGAACCATGTGCCCTACATGCAGACTGTCTGCAGTCGGGTCGAATCCGTTATAAAGAGTGACTTTCTTTTCACTCAGCAGTTTTTCCACACCGTCGATTTGATCGTGGATCATCCCACGCCATTTCAATTCATCATAAATACTTGCGTTCATTTTTCTCCATCAATAAACAGACATATGCTGTATATTATCAAAACACCCGTTTCACATCATTATGCATAAAACGCAGCGCGATCGTCCGCCAGGCAGCTTCAATGGAAATCTTCAGGTTCATTTTGGATTTTCCCGCTGTGCGTTCCTTGAAGTAGATCGGGATCTCCACAATTTTGCAGCCCAGCTTTGAGGCAACATAATTCATCTCGACCTGGAAAACATAGCCGTTCGATTTGATCGTATCCATAGGCATCGCCTGCAGTGTTTCTTTGCGCCAGAGCTTGAATCCGCCGGTCACATCCTTGTTCGGCAATCCGAGGATGAACCGTGCATAAGCATTCCCAAAACCGGAGAGCCATTTTCGATAAAAAGGCCAGTCTTCATCGAGTTTTCCGCCTTCTACATAACGGGAACCGATCACCAGGTGGGCATTTTCCAATTCTTTTGCCATGACCGGTATCTTGTCGATCGGATGAGAGAAATCCGCATCCATCTGCCCAATATAGTCAGCACCTTCCTCCATGGCCTTTTTGAATCCTTCCCGGTAGGCAGAACCCAGCCCCATCTTGCCTGCTCTGTGCAGACAGTGGATGCGGTCGTTGTATTCGATACGCAATTTTTCAGCCAATTCGCCGGTACCGTCCGGACTGTTGTCATCAACGATCAGGATATGAATATCTTCCAGAGGAAGAGCAAGAACTTCCTTTACAAGTTTTGGAAGGTTTTCCTTCTCATTATAGGTCGGTATGACCATTGTAATTTTCATAAGCTTTCCTCCAATGAGTCAGGAAGTACTGATCTCACACGCATGATTATAACAGAAACGAGAAAAATAAGATATAAGAAATAAGAAATGAGAAGACTGAACTCCTGATCATACTTATTCGCTTTATTTCTTACATTACCTTCTTTTTCACAGGTTTCACAATTTTTTTGTCTTCACTCTTTTTCCGGTCATTTCGGCTGGTTTTATGCAGTGGTTTTTGTTCACCCAGTTTGCGGAATTTTTGCTGCTCTCCCAATTTTGCATAGGCAGCCGCCTGCTTTTCCGCCCGGGGTCTTCCGGAAACCAGAGCCCGCAGCGCCTTGACCTGATTTTCATTCAGCTCTTTATATTCGCCGGACTTCAAATCACCCAATTCCAAGGTACCGATCCGTACCCGTATCAAACGTACGATCGGCAGGCCGATGGTTTTCCCGATCTCACGGATTTGACGCTTCCGCCCTTCCGTCATCACGACCCGCAGCCACGCTCCTTTGCCGGAGAGGCTGCTGACCTGGACCAGTGCCGGGCCTGTCTTCGTTCCATCTTCCAGCACGACTCCATGCCTCCAGGCTTTAAGCTGCTTCTCATCCGGACGTTTTGCCACCAGTACCTGATATTCCTTTTCTTTCCCGTAACGCGGATGGGAAAGTTTGTTTGCCAGCTCTCCGTCATTCGTCAGCAGAATCAGGCCTTCACTCTCAAAATCCAGCCGACCGACGACAAACAAGCCATCGGAATTCTCTACGATGGAAAACACACTCCGGCGGGGATCAGAACTGTCCCGGTCAGACAGGACAAATCGAGGTTTGTTGAGCATGATATAGACTTTTTCGGGTTCCGTATACTGCAGGATCGATCCGTCCACACGGATCACATCCCTTTTCGGGTCAGCCTTTGAACCAAGTTCAGCTGCTGTACCATTCACCGTCACCCGTCCTATTATGATCAATTCTTCGCATGCTCTTCTGGACCCAAAACCGCATCGGGATAATATTTTCTGCAATCTTTCTTCCATATTCAGTTACTCCTTCAAAATGCTCATTTCTGTATCGTTTTCATTTTCATCAGGGGCTGCAGTCTCATAAGGAGGCAGATCACTCAGAGAAGAGAGCCCGAAATATAACAGGAAATCCTGCGTTGTGCCATAAAGGATCGGTCTGCCGGGTGAATCCGCCCGTCCGACCTCCTCGATCAGCCCGCGTGTCAGCAGACCGCGTAAAATATATTCGCTGTTTACACCCCGTACGCTGTCAATTGCCGGACGGGAAACCGGCTGTCTGTAAGCAACGATGGTCAGAGTTTCAAGTGCCGCACGGCTCAGTTTTTGCGTAGCTTCAAGTCCCAGAAAGGTTTCCACCGCTGAAGATGCTTCCGGCGCTGTAGTCAATTGGACCTGTGCATCCAGAAATTGCATACGGATCCCTGCACCGCGCCTTTCATAGTCATTCGAAAGCGCCTGACACATCTCATGGATCAGTCCTACCTTCAGTCCCATAACTTCTGCAAGACGAGCATAGGATACCGGAGCGGCAGCCACGAACAACACCGCTTCGAGTGAAGTCATTGATTCTTGTGTGTATTTTCCGTTTTCTTCCATCTTGTCGTGCTATAATCTCATTTGGCCCGGTATCCAAATTCCGGAAACGGAAACAAAATGAGGCCGGGGCTCGTATAATCCCTATGGAGGTAATTATGCAAAAAACCCGTATAACAATTTTACCAATTATTGCCGTATTTTTCGGCTTATTTTTTGGATGGAGTACAATTTGTGCCGAAACGATCGAAAAACTGACCGAACAGCTTCGTCAGGTCGAAGCCTTACCCTCCGGAACAGTTTTTCAGCTGATCCTGACAGACGATGACGCAACTGATGCCGCAGAAGAATATCTGGAACGATATATGGAAGAAATCCAGCAAATGATCCAACAGTCAGCAGGGATCAAACTGGACCTGTCAGACCCGCGTATTGAATTTGACGAAGACTTTTTGATCATTTCCATTCGCGGAGGCTTCGGTGCGCTGAAAGTAACCGTTTCCGCCAGCGGCACTGCTGTCTGGGATGCAGCATCATACACGGTCAAAGTTGATATCAAATCGGTCGATATTCCGATCATATCTGTCGATCCTGCCACTGTGAATGCCTATATTCAGCCGGCTATCAACGATTTCATTCAAAACCTGATGCGAGGATATGAGATCCGTTCCTTCGAGATCCGGGATGATTATGCAATCGTTGAAGCGATGAAGAAGTAAACAATATCATCCGGCAAAGACTCGTCCGAATCGACGGTCCTTTGCCGGTGCACTGCAGAATTCTTTTCAAATCCGTTCATTCCATGTGGAATCCGTTCAAATTTTGATGAATGCTGATAAAATTTAATTTATGATACAAAACAGTTCCCGGCAGCAGTTCATTAAAAAAACCCGACAGTACAGCCGGGTTATCTTTTTATTATTTATCGCACTGTATCTCTCCGGCTGTGCAGAAATCAGAAATTTCTACGATTCGGGCAGCAGCCTGCGGGACGTGAATATTTACTGCGACAATATGCATTACATCAGTCAGGTTCCGGCCGATGCAACGGTCAGTGAAGCATTGAAAACAATTGGCATTCAGGTCGGAAGCCAGGATATCGTTACACCTGCATTGCCTATGGCGATTCCTGCCGATGGTGAGATCCGCGTTGTACGCATCACAACGGAAGATGTCGTGAGTGAACAGACCATTGCATTCGAGAGCCAGACAGTACGCAACGAATCCCTCCCTGACGGAGAGGTCAGGATCATCCAGCAGGGACAGAACGGGACCCGGCAAATCGTCACCAGATACACCTATGAAGACGGCGTACAGACCGGAAAAGCGGTGGTTTCGGTCATCACTTTGAAAGAACCCGCAGCAGAGATCCTGATGCGGGGGGCAAAGGCGGAATACGCTCCTATAAAAATCAACGGCAGACTGGTTTATATATCTGACGGTAACGCCTGGATGATGGAAGGTTCTACAGAAAACCGCACACCGCTGGTTTCAACCGGTGATCTTGACGGCAGGGTGCTGGACCTCTCCTCAGACGGGCAGTGGCTGCTCTTCTCCCGCACGGGCCGTTCAACGGAAGTCAACGGACTGTGGATGCTGGACCTCAGTGACTGGAACGCCGAACCGATTTCATTGCGGGTATCCAATGTGCTTCATTTCGCATCCTGGCTGCCGGGAAATACCCGCAGATTTGTCTATTCCACGGTCGAGCCTTCCGAACAGGCTCCGGGATGGAAAGCCGTCAATGACCTGCGTATGCAGTTTGTCAGCGATACGGGCATGCTGATGAGCCAGGAAGAGATCCTGGAGGCGGATGACAGCGGAACCTACAGCTGGTGGGGAACAGAGTTTTCCCTGGATGAGGATGCCCGGCGGCTGCTTTTCGCCACACCTGAAAATGTCGGCATCATCGACCGTCTCAGTGCAGAGAAACAGACCCTGATCCGCTTCACCCCCTATGAAAAAACCCGCTCTGACTGGGCATGGATTCCCGGATTCAGCTGGAACGCCGATGAGACCGGGATGTATTTCACATTTCACGGAAAAACTGACGGAAATGTCCAGACTTATGATCCGACTGATTACCACATTGCTTATTACGACCTGAACACGGGAGAATTCCGGACAATCATCGAAAACGCGGGACTTTTTTCCTATCCCGCAGTTTCCCCGCTCTTCTCCAACGGGAAATCGTATCTGAGCTGGCTTCAGACCGAACTTCCTCAGCAGGTAGAGTCGGAGCGTTACCGCATCATGATCAGCGATCCAAACGGCGAAAACGCTCACATCGTTTACCCGGCACAGGGATCCAGCGGCTACATCACCCCGCAGCACCTGACCTGGGCACCCGGCAGCAGCGAAGAATCAGCCTGGATCGCCTTTCTCTCAGACGGAAATATCTGGCTGGTCAACCCCTTCGCAGGTGTTTCCAACCAGATCACTTCGGACGGAACCATCACCAAATTCATCTGGGAATGATATACAAGTAACAAGTAACAAGTAACAAGTAACAGGTATCAAGTAACAGGTAAAAGGTAAAAGTGAAAACCGGGCAGAAGGAAGTGTTTTTTAGTCCCTGATACCCAATACCTGTTACCTGTTACCTGATTTATGCGTTATAAGTAGAAGCAGCGGTGTCTCCGCCTTCACCGGTCCAGTTCGTATGGAAGAACTCACCGCGGGGACGATCCACACGTTCATAGGTATGGGCACCGAAATAATCCCTCTGAGCCTGAAGCAGATTTGCGGATAATCTCTCTGTCCGGTAGGCATCATAATAATTCAGCGCACTGCACATGGCAGGAACCGGGACTCCGCAGCGGATCGCTTCCGCGCACACACCTTTAAATAGTCTTCAATGACTTTTTTAGCTTCGCCATCTTCTCTTA
>CAYWGX010000032.1:0-6595 GCA_964457635.1 uncultured Leptolinea sp. | reverse complement strand
CGGAAGGTATCGTTCAGCAGCAGGTTCGGCAGATCCGGATCTGCGTCAAATGCCTTTTTGATATCGCCCAGAAAAACGGAACGAATGATACAGCCACCCCGCCACATCAAAGCGATATTTCCATAATGCAGATCCCAGTTATAGGTCTTTGCCGCATCACGCAGCAGCGAAAACCCCTGGGCGTAGGAGATGATCTTGGAAGCATACAGCGCATCTTTGATTGCGGTAAGCATATGAGTACGATCCAAATCGCAGACCTTTTCCGGTCCGTGCAGGATTTTGGAAGCTTCTGCCCGTTCAGCTTTCATGGCGCTCAGGCAGCGGGCGAAGACAGCTTCCCCGATCATGGTCAGCGGAATTCCCTCATCCAGCGCGGCGATAGCGGTCCACTTGCCGGTACCCTTCTGACCGGCTGTATCCAGGATCTTGTCCACCAGCGGCAGCCCGTCTTCACCTTTGAATGCCAGAATATCCGCAGTAATGCCGATCAAATAACTGTTCAGCTCACCTTTATTCCATTCTGCAAAGACTTCATGCATCTCATCGGCAGACATGCCCAGAAGGTCACGCATCAGCTGATATGCCTCGCATATCAGCTGCATATCGCCGTATTCAATGCCGTTGTGGACCATCTTGACATAATGTCCGGCCCCATTGGAACCGACCCATTCACAGCAGGGTGAGCCGTCCTCCACTTTGGCGCAAATCGCCTGGAAAACAGGTCTGACGACCGGCCAGGCAGCATCCGAGCCGCCCGGCATCATGGACGGACCATGGAGCGCTCCTTCTTCACCGCCGGAAACACCGGTACCCACATAAAGCAGTCCTTTGCTCTCTACATAGGCCGTTCTGCGGATCGTGTCATGAAAATTGGAGTTTCCCCCGTCAATGATCACATCACCGGGTTCCATCAATGTGACCAGCTGCTCGATCATATCGTCCACGGGTTTTCCCGCTTTTACCATGATCATCACTTTGCGCGGTTTTTCCAGCTGAGACACAAATTCTTCCGGGGAATATGCGCCCCGGATATTCTTCCCCTGTGCACGTCCGCTGATAAATTTCGTAACTTTTTCGGTCGTACGGTTGAAGACGGAGACGGTAAAACCTTTGCTTTCCATATTGATGGCAAGGTTTTCCCCCATCACCGCCAGTCCGAGTATACCGATATCAGATTTTTTCATATCTAAAACCCTTTCAATGAATTTCTTCATTTCAGTAAACAAACATCAATATCTATCAAAGTAGTATACCCCAAATTAATTGTTTAAGTTCATCAGCAGAGTTTAAACTGCAGCCCGCCGCAGGCCCAGTCTTCCACCTCTTTTGCATCGATGCCGAAAGGATAAAGGATCGTCCCGGCAGCCCGCCCGAACAGCAGCCTGTATTTAGACTTATCCACACACTCCGGGCCAATCGGCTCCGGCAATTCCCAGGCACGCACATCTTCTTTCCCTGTGGTATAGAGAAACCGCACCTTTTGTCCCGGAGCAAGCCGTTTTCCGGTACGCTCCAGCAGCTGACGGGCCGCCCGAACGGAAGGTGACGGCGCCTTATAGTCATCCAATTCCCGGCTGATGCGCATGGTCACCACAAGCTCATTCAACGGTACCCGTCCGGAATTCAAATCATCCAATGCCTGTTTGAATATCGCAAAGGTCTTGCGAAGATATTCCGGCAGATCCCGTACGTCATAAGCAAGCGAAAGACACTTCAGCGCCTTATGCTGTGTCTCCACGATCCAGGGCGGCATGTCATGCCGTCTTGCCTCAATCCCGCGCATTTTCAGTTCTCCGCTGCGAAAGGTACCAAAATAGCGGTTCGGAACCGGTATTTTTTCATCTGAGCGGGATGGCAGAAAAGCCAGCCAGTTATAAATGCCGTCCAGAGCGATCATCATGTTCGTTCGCCGGGAGATCTCGTCCAGCACCGGCTGAAAATCCGCCACCGAAGTACAGCCTTTTTTCCGCAGCCACAACGCATCCACAAACATATGCAGAACCTCAAAACCCATATCCTCCGCAGCTTCCTTCGCGATCAGCAGGGCCTCACGCCCGCCCCGTGTCACCGCCTCATGGGACTCGATCCTTCCGAAGCGCGCATTTTTATATCCCAGAAAACCGAAACACACCACCAGCAGCCATTTCAAGGCCGAAGCCCTGGCAGCGTAGCTTTTTGCCAACGGGACATCCTTATCAGGATAATGCAGCAGTTTTTGCTTGATTTTCACGCGCTTTTCATAAAGCGGTTTTAATGTCAGCGGTACGATGCCCAATTCCTTCTGCGCAGGCTCCAGACCGTTTGGCAGCGGAACCTCAGGGGAAATGTTTCCATTGATGATAATAGCAGGATACATGGAAACAAAATCGATTTCAGCAATATCCGTATAAAGTCCCGGTTTCGGCTGATAAATCATCCCGCCCCGATCAAAGCGGATCAGTTCCAAACCGTTCTTCACACCTTCTGACTGCTGTTTCTGTTCCGGGACAAGCACGTCATGCTGTATGGCAGTGATCATCTGCATGGCAGAAATTCCCGAACCCGGTGAAACCCGTGCTGCATTTTCGATGGGCATCGCTGTGACCCTGGCCATCTCCAGCGCACCATCCAGTCCATAGTCTTTCCACATCATCGCATTTTTCCGGTCAATGTGACAGCGTCCGAACAGATGAGCCTCCTGCGCCCGGTAAACGATCTGCCCGTAAGAAAAATAGGAAGTATCTTTTTTCCAGAAGATCTCTTTTTCGCTGTCACGGTTCAGCCTCAGCGAGATCCCTGCTGTCTCCTGCATCTCCAGCAGCTTCGGAATCAGCCAATTGTCGCCCCAATCGGTCAGAATAAGGTCCGGATCATGGTGATCCATCAATTCGTTCAGCCGTTCAATTGCAGCAGCGGGATCATCAAGCAGTATCCGCTGTTTTTTCCTGCCTATACGAATTTCCAGCGCACCCGGTTCCTGTTTTGAAGGATCGCAATCCGGTATCAGTTCCATTTTTTGCAGGGACGGCAGCAGAAGCGGCAAGTCCCAGCGGGAATTCAAGACACGAAACTCCAACAACGTGCCATCATCTTCATATTTCAATTCACAAAATGCCATCGGGAAACTTTCATGGCGGGCAGCATGCCTGGCCTGAACAGAAATATCCGCGTTGTACCAGGTCAAATCGGGGAAAACTTTTTGCAATGTACGGAAACATGCCTGCTGTGATACCGGCCCGAACATATCGATTCGCAAAACACAGAGCAATTCCGGCTGAAAGACATCCTTCTTCATCTCACGGAAAAGCCCTGTAACGCCTGACTGCTTTTTCAAAAACAGACAGCACTCATGCAGCCGGGAAACCGGGCCGTAAGCGTAAAAGCTGACAGGAAGATTCTGACGCAGGCAGATGCGGCATCCATCATCCAGGATAAACCAGAGACGGACACCGTCTGCGGCATCTTCATAGAGATCCAACAGCCAACCTTTCCCTGTACAGCTCACCCCAACTCCCCACTGATTATTATGAAAGCACTGATTAATGGGATATTACGAAGAGTTCCAACCTGCCCCGCAAGGTACGGCTTCGCCCGATAGATGCGGGTCAGGAGCTTCGCTTCGTTTGCTCCGCGTCCGGGACACACTGGCCCGTCCCCAATATCCCGGGTGTCTGTGCTTTTCAAAGTCTAAACCCTGCGTATCTGCAACTCAACGCTTATGTCTCACTTCAATCATCCGTCTCTTCCGGATAAAGCAGCTGCCGCAGGCTCGGCAGATTCGGAATATTTGTCTCCGGAACATCCTCAATGCCGCACTGACGGCAAAGCTCGTTAACTTTGTTTTCGATGCGTTCACTGCGCTTGGCAACTTCAAGAAGCATACTGATGATATAGGTATCCATCGGATAAAGATTCCCGGCATAGGAAGTCTCTGCAATGTGAAGCCGAGAAAGATGGATCAGATCCTTCATCACTGCCTGATCCTCCCGGCGCAAAGCACGGGTAAAACGCTGCAATGCTTTTTCTTCTTCGATCCATGTCTGCGTTGCTGATTGTATCGTTCTGCCCATATGTCCTCCTTAACTGCTGTCTGTTATGATATTTTTGTTTATGATACAGGTCTTCACTTCCTCAAGTCCGGAATTTTCTGAACTGTTCTTTCTGACTGATATTGAGTAATTTCTTTCTGATAATCAAACAGAGATAACTGCCCATCCATCAATTCAGCCTTTGGCTGTTTTCGTATCTCGCTGCGGCCCGTTTCAAACATCCGCATGGCCGGCCTTTTTTGATACCCGTTGAGTTCAGCATGATTGACCATCACAATATCTTCTATTGGAATCAAACCAAATTCTCTCGCAAGATTACCGGCAAGACAAACCCTGTCCGGAGCAAGCTTCTGCGGGACAGGTTTCACACCGATCAGCAGCAGCCGCATCCGCATGGCACAGCGCAGATGATCAACAGACTCCTGATACAGCCGGAATATCTCATCAGTTTTGATATTTTCATCCAGAAACGGTGCAAGCATATCCAGAATAATCACAGGAAGTCCTGTTTCCATCTGATCGATCTGGCGCAAAAGGGCCAATGCCTGATAGCAGGTGAATGCACGCTGAAGCCTGATATTTTGCAGCGCGGCAGCCGGATCTCTTGTCAGGTAACGCAGCTGGCGGGCGACATAATACATATCGCAGCGATTACCAAAATCGAGAAGATGAACCGGCTGCTGTACCGCAATTTCAGCAGCAAAATTGAGCAAATATCCTGCTGCAGCATGAAATCCATAAAGAATCCTGCATCCGGGTTCAAAAACTGTGATATACTTGTTTATAAGATAATTTTTTATCATATCAGGTTATTATAGAATAATTATTCTATAACGTCAAGGAAAAATATTATTTTCATTACTTTTCGTAAAAAACAAAAAGGGGCTGCATATACAATTGCAGCCCCGTATATATTCAGCAGCGCCTTTTTATTTCTTGAAACCGTCCTTCAACAATACGGAACGATTGAACACCAGATGATCCGGTTTGCTGTCGACATTATCCATCGCGAAAAAGCCCACGCGCATGAACTGGAATGTCGGAGCATTGGTCCCGGACTTGTGCTCCCGGGCTTCAAATTCTTTTGCCACATCAACCAGACCTTTTTCGACCTTGCATCCATTCAGGATCGTCAGGCTGTCCGGGTTCAGGCAATCGAGGAAATTCTCCGCACTGTCCGGCTGAGGATCAGAGAACAGGTTGTCGTAAAGTCTCACTTCCGCATCCACGCAGTTTTCTGAATCTACCCAATGCAGGGTAGCACCCTTGACCTTACGGCCATCGGCAGGGTCACCACCGCGGGATTCAGGATCATATTCACAGAGCACTTCGATCACGTTGCCGGCCTCATCCTTGACACAACCGGTGCACTTCACCAGATAAGCACCCTTGAGCCGGACTTCGTTTCCGGGAAACATTCGCTTATACTTCGGGATCGGGTTTTCCATAAAGTCATCCTCTTCCAGCCACAGATGCTTACTGAAAGTGATCTCACGGGTGCCCTGATCCGGGTTCATGGGATTGTTTTCGACCGTGAAAGTCTCAGATTGTCCTTCCGGGTAATTGGTGACGGTCAGCTTCACCGGGTGCAGCACAGCCATGGTTCGTTCAGCGATGTTATTCAGGTCATCCCGCAGGCAACGTTCCAATTCTGCGTATTCGATGACGTTAACACGCTTGCCCACACCAATGGAATCACAGAAATTGCGGATAGAGGCAGCCGTATAGCCTCTGCGGCGCATTCCGCACAGGGTTGGCATTCGGGGATCATTCCAGCCAGCAACATAGCCTTCTTCCACTAATTTGCGCAGCTTTCGCTTGGACATGACGGTATGATCAATGCCGAGACGGGCAAATTCGATCTGCCGCGGTTTGTGATAAGGAATGGAGACATTGGAGACCACCCAGTCATACAGCGGGCGGTGGTCTTCATATTCCAGGGAACAAAGCGAATGGGTGATGCCTTCCAGCGCATCCTGGATCGGGTGCGCAAAGTCATACATCGGGAAGATGCACCATTTGGTTCCCTGACGGTGATGGTTGATGAAGCGGATGCGGTAGATCACAGGGTCACGCATATTGAAGTTACCGGAAGCCAGGTCGATCTTTGCCCGCAGGGTCATGGCTCCTTCGGGGACTTCACCGTTCTTCATTTTCTCGAAGAGCGCCAGGTTTTCCTCGATCGGACGGTCACGGTACGGGGAGGTCGCCGGCGTGGATGTATCTCCACGATTGGCTTTGAACTCCTCCGGGGAAAGCTCACAGACATAAGCCAGGCCTTTTTTGATCAGCTCAATGGCATATTCATAGTCTTTTTCAAAGTAATCCGAACCGTAATAGAAGCGGTCCCCCCAGTCAAACCCCAGCCAATGGATATCTTCCTGGATCGCGTCCACATATTCGGTGTCTTCCTTCGCCGGGTTGGTGTCATCCATGCGCAGGTTGCACAGACCGTTGAACTTCTCCGCCATGCCGAAATCGATGCAGAGCGCCTTGCAGTGACCGATGTGCAGATAGCCGTTCGGTTCCGGTGGAAAACGCGTGTGGACAGTCATGCCTTCATACTG
>CAYWGX010000031.1:0-18805 GCA_964457635.1 uncultured Leptolinea sp. | reverse complement strand
CACCGTTTCCTGTTTGAAGAACTGGTCAGGCGGGATTTTGATCGGAAGTATAAAGGCACTGTCCTCGGGGCGGCGTGGAGCATGCTGAATCCGCTGCTCTCACTGCTGATCATGCGTGTTGTGTTCGGTCACTTCTTTGGCTCCTCGATTTCGCATTACACGACATTTCTGTTCTGCGGTATGATCGTGTTCAACTTTTTTTCCGAGTCCACCTCCGAAGGAATGCAGGCTCTGACAGACAATGCACATATTTTTACAAAGGTCAATGTGCCGAAGTATCTGTTCCTGCTGTCAAAAAATACCCAGACACTCATCAATTTTGCGTTGACGGTGCTGGTGTTCTTCCTGTTCTGCGCTCTCGACGGGATCACGTTTACCTGGAGATTTCTCGCACTTGTCTATCCGATCGTGATGCTGTTGATATTCAATCTTGGCATGGGCTTTATTCTTTCCGCGCTTTACGTGTTCTTCCGGGACATGAAGTATCTGTGGGCTGTACTGACTCAGATGCTGCTTTATGTGTCGGCTGTTTTCTATTCGATCGATACTTTCTCTGTCCATATCCGGAATGCCTTTCTGCTGAACCCAATCTATCTGTTTATCCGCTATTTCCGCAAAGTTGTGATCGACTTCGCAATTCCCTCGCCTGGATTCCATGCTCTGATGGCAATGGATTCATTCGCCGTACTCCTGCTGGGCATCTGGATCTACAGGAAGTATGACACAGAGTTTCTTTACTATATTTGATGGAGGAGAACAAATGCCTGTTTTAACATGTGATCATGTTTCCATCCGATATAAGGTTGGGGACTTCCGAAACATCGGCTTGAAAGAAACCGTCATGCGAAAACTCAAAGGCACTTATCGCGCAGAGGAATTCTGGGCTGACCGGGATATAACATTTTTTCTGGAGAAAGGGGATATGCTGGGCATTATCGGCACAAACGGCGCAGGAAAATCGACACTGCTCAAAGCAATTGCAGGCATCATGTCGCCAAGCCTTGGAAGTGTAAAACATGAGGGAAATATTTCTGCACTTCTGGAGCTTGCAAGCGGTTTTGATCCCGATCTCAGCCTCCGCCGCAACGCCTACCTTCGCGGGGCTATGTTAGGCTATTCCCGGGAATTTATGGATGGAAAATATGATGAAATCATCGACTTTGCAGAGCTTCACAGTTTTGAGGATCGATCCTTCAAACAGCTTTCCACTGGTATGCAAAGCCGCTTAGCTTTTTCCATTGCGAGCCTTGTACAGCCGGATATCCTGATTCTGGATGAGGTACTCTCTGTAGGGGATGGTGCTTTCGCGGTCAAGAGCGCGGCAAAGATGCGCGAGATCATCTCCGGCGGCGCCGCCACGATCCTGGTCTCGCATTCGATGGAGCAGGTGCGTGAGCTTTGTAATAAGGCGCTCTGGCTCCATCAGGGGCGGCAGATCGAATTTGGGGAAGCGGGGCCGGTCTGTGACCGCTATCAGGCTTTTCTGAACGGAGATCTGATGCTATGAATGTTTCGGTCATTATCCCCACACTCAACGCGGAGCGCTGGCTTAACAGACAGCTTTCCTGCCTGCTCTCTCAGACAATAGAAGCGGAAATCATCGTGATCGACTCTGGTTCTGCGGATGCCACACCTGCCATTGCCGAGCGATACGCGCCGCGCGTCCAGTTGATTGAGATTCTGGAAAAAGATTATGACCACGGAGGTACGCGAGATTTTGCCCTGCGGCAGAGCGGGGGCGATATTGTGCTTTTTCTGACGCAGGATGCGCTGCCGATGGATAATCACTATATTGAAAAACTCCTCGTACCCTTTGCGGATGAGCGTGTCGCAGCGGTCTTTGGCAGACAAATCGCCTGGCCGGATGCCCCGGCTTATGAGTGTCTGACCCGCCTGTTCAACTACCCGGAGACAGGCCGCGTATGGAGTGAGTCGGATATCCCTCGCTATGGAGTAAAGTCTTACTTTTTCTCCAATTCCTGCTCCGCGATTCGCCGCGCGGCTTATGAGGCGGTTGGCGGTTTCGAAACGCCCATCGTTACCAACGAAGATATGATACTCGCGGCAAAACTCCTTCATGCGGGATGGTCCCTTGCCTATCAGCCGGAGTCCGCAGTCCGACACTCCCATGTGGACACGCTGGCGGGAGAATACAGGCGGAACGTCAAAATCGGCAGGGTAATGGAACAGTACCGCGAAATCCTGACCGGGGCGCCGCCCACCGGGGAGGGGCTGCGGATGGTCCGTTTCGTGAGCAGAGAACTGCTGCGAAAGGGGAGGATCGGAGAGATCCCTGTGTTTTTAGCTCATGCGGCGGTTCGTTTTGCCGGATACCGGGCCGGTAAGCGGCAGTGGAACAAAAGATGAAAACACTGGTGCTTTTGTCAAGCTATAACGGCGAACGCTTCCTGCGTGAACAGCTCGACAGCCTGCTTTCCCAGACGCTTGACGGCATGGAGATCCTTGTCCGGGACGACGGCTCAACCGACGCAACGACCGCAATTTTGGAGGAGTACGCGGATAGAGGTTCGCTGCACTGGTACTCGGGCGAAAATCTCGGCTCTTCCCGTAGTTTCTGGCGGCTGCTAATGGATTGCGGTGATACAGATTATTACGCTTTCTGCGATCAGGATGACGTCTGGGATGCGGACAAGCTGGAGATCGCAGCTGCAGCGCTGGAGAAACTTGATGCCGGAATACCCGCACTGTACTGCGGTGACGTACGCGTGACGGATGCGGGGCTGCATGTAACAGCCAAACATATGGTGAGATCGGAACCTGCAGACTTCCCGCATGCCCTGATCCGTAACCTTTCACCCGGCTGCACCTATGTGTTTAATCGTGCGGCAAAGGAGCTGTTGTGCCGCTTCGACGCAGAGCGTCTTGGAATCGAACTGTGCGACTGGACGGCGTATCAGATCATTGCCTGTTTTGGACGGATAATTTTCGATAGTGAGCCGCACATGAGTTACCGCCAGCACAGCGGCAATGTCATCGGCGCAGCGGACAAATCGGTAAAAGCCCGGCTGCAAAAAGTGCGCAGTTTCTGGAACGGATCCAAGCGGAACAGTCGCTCCCGGCAGGCGCTTCGTCTTGAGCGGGCTTACGGCGACGTCATGAGCCCGGACAATCGCGAGTTGACCGCACTCTACGCCCATTACCGGGAAAATAAAGCAGTAAAAACAAAGCTGCTGAAAGAGCAGCGGAATCTGAACGGGAAAGATCGATTTCTGTTCAGGATGGCAATTCTTCTGAACAGACTGTGAAAAGTGCCCTGTTTGTTGGCTTTCTTCAGGGAATTACTCCTAATCAACAGTTCAGAACATCTTCCCGGTGCTCCTGCTTTCTGCTTAAACAAACTAACAATCCAACTAAATATTGCGGAAAACCTCCTGTTATGAATTACTCCGCCTGATAGTGCCGATTCCTGTCAATCAGACGGAGTTTCGGACATTTTCATTAAGGGTTCACAGCTATTCACAAAGTGCTATCCCAATGGGATTACCTGAAAATAATGCTGTAAATCTGCCTTGTGTTTAACAAGTACGGAGATATCGGCACGGTGTTCTGCGCATCCACTATAACTGATTTAGACAGCCGCTCATTTTTATTACCTTCTTTATAAGGAGTAATTCTTACTTCTTCATTTTTTATATTTCTGATTTCTGATTTCTTATTTCTGATTTCTCTTTATCATTCCCTTCAGCATCTTCAGTTCATCCACCTTCAGCAGCACGCAGACGACGAAATAGAGCCCGACACCGATCACCAAACCACCCACGACAGTGACCAGGGTGCCGGCCTTGACGAACCGCAGCCAGGCCAGCAATCCCGCAGCCATGGCAAGGGTGGCAGCAGCATACCGCAGCACACCGTCCCAAATGCGCCTGCCCTCCAGCCCGCCGAGCTTTTTATTCATAAAATACAGCAGCGCACACATCTCCAGCGCAGTGGCAATGGAATTTGCCAGGGCCAGGCCGCCGTGCGGCCAGGTGCCCAGTGCCCCGAACAGCTTCGAGAGCACAACGTTCAGCAGCATATTCAGCACCATGGAGGCAAAGAGCACGAACACAGGGGTCTTTGTGTCATGCATGGCATAAAATGCCCGGGAGACCACCTCCACCACACTGTGTCCCACCAGACCGACCCCATACCAGACCAGGGCACAGGCAACCATATCCGTCATTTCCGGTGTGAAGGAACGCCGCTCGAAGACAATGCGCACGATGGGCGTGGCAAGGATCACCAGCCCGGCAGAGGCAGGGATGGCCAGCATCAGCACCAGACGGAGGGCAGAGGCCAGGGAGGATCGCATCTCCTTCGTTTCTCCACGGGCGACCTGAACCGAGAACATCGGCAAAGAGACTGTCGCCACGGATTGAGCGATGGCCGCCTGGGGCATCAGCATCAGGGAAAGGCCCCAGCTCAGTGCGGAAATGGAGCCCGGCGCCAGGAAAGAAGCCAGATAGTTATCGACAAGAAAGTTCAGCTGGACCGCGGATGCCCCGATCTGCCGCGGAATCATCAGTTTGATGATCTCCCGGACGTTGGGATCCTTCAGCCCGAGGGAACGGTAATACTTTGCTCCCCGGATGCGCAGCAGCGAAGGAAACTGGATCAGAAAGTGCAGGAGCGAACCCAGCACGGCACCCATCGCCACACCTTCGATGCCGAAGGGCTTCGACAGCACAACCACACCGATCATGATGCCGACCTGGTACATAGCCGGAGCCAGTCCCGGGAAAAGGAAGTTCCCGTTGGTGTTCAGAATGCCCATGATCAGGCCGCTGATGCCGAAAATCAGCACAGAGGGCAGCTGGATGCGCAGCAGTTTGACGGTCAGGACCTGCAGCTCCGGATCATGCAGTGAAAATCCCGGTACCAGGATATATTTGACCACCTGCTCAGCGAAAATGAAGCCGATGGTACAGAGAAAGAGCAGCACCAGGAACAGACAGTTCCCGATGCGGGAAGCCAGCAGCCAGGCTTTCTCCTTTTCGTCATCTTTGTCCAGCATAGCGCTGAAGGTCGGCACAAAGGCACTGGCCAGCGCACCGCCCGCCATCAGGTTGAAGATCGTTTCCGTCAGGCGGTTCGCCGCCAGATAGGCATCCACTTCCGCACTTGCTCCGAAAGTCGATCCGAGGATCGACTTGGAAAGCAGTCCACAGACCTGCGAAAAGATCATGGCACAGCCCAGCACCAGCGCCGAGCGAGCCACCCGATTCATGTTATTGCCATTGTTCTCTTCCATAAGCACCACTATTCATTATTCACTATTATAAAATAAGTTTCCGCTGACCGATAGCCCTGACCGGGAAGGATAAAGGCTGTCCGCAGGGCATAGAGCCCCGGGTCAAGCGTCCCTGCATTCAGAGTGCACAGCCGCCACTGTCCGTTATCGAGTGCACCTCCGCTGCAGACTTCCTGCCATTGGGTCGGGTACATTCCGGAACCAAGACTCACCTGCAGCGATTCCGGCCGGTTGGAAAGCGCCAGGAGGACGATGACATCGATCTGATCCTTTTGTGTGAAGCTCTGGAACTCCGCCGGAGATTCGATCTGCACAGTCCGGGAAGAAGCACGGGAGCGGAGCGGATCATAGGCAGTCGGGACTTGTTCGATCCCGTTTTCAGCCGCCCACTCCGCCGCATTTTCCGGCAAATGAAGGAATACCTCAGTCACCACATCCTCCGGTGGGGTGAAGCGGGTCGCCAGCATGCGGTTTTCCCGGTTGATGGGCACCTCGATATAAAAATCATCATACTCGTAGGGCTCATTCCCGCGCAGAAACACCTCTGTCATGGTTTCCCGGCAGGCAGCGGTAGGCAGCTTTCCGGAAGGAAGGCAGATCCGAACCTGAGAGATCCCCTCCGGCACATCCCATCCCGAAACAGGCCGGGCCTGATGCGCATACTCCATCACCGACCGCCACAGGATCTCAGAAGTGGCCTGCACCTGATCGGTATCGACCACAAAAGCGGAAATAGTTTTCGGGTCGGCAAGCCGCAGCGCACAGCTCAATTCTTTTGTATAGCCGCTGATCCAGCGGCTGCTTTCTCCGCTGACGGTACTGATTTTGACGGCAGCCGGACGGTCCGAGAGGCGCAGTCCGCTGCTTTCCTGCGAAAACACGTTATGAACGAGATAAGCCAGGTTATCCGCGATCAGGGATTTCCGCATTTCCGGCTGCGGTTCTTCAACGATCCCGTCCTCGTGCTCGATGCGCAGGATGCTGACCGGGTGCATGGCACCGCTGCTGTCGGAACCGGTCTGTTCCCCCAGCGCAGCAAAGGGGATCAGTGCGTAAGCAAGGGCTTCCGCCGTATAGCTGCCGCCCAGGGAAAGCAACTCGCTGTCCGTCAACATGTGACTGTTGGAAAGGCCGAACAGCGCGGCATTCCGCTGTACGGCACCGCTGCCATAGCGCTGCATATGCGCATTAAGAGGACGAAGATAGTCATTGTTCAATGCTTCCCGCAGCTGAACCGGACCATGATAGATTTCTTCCTGAAGCTCATCACTTTTCTGCGGACTGTCATAGGCATCTTTCAGGTCCCACAGCAGCGTCGAAGGGGAACTCCCTCCACTGAAGGCAGTGACAGCGGCAAAATAACTCATTGCGCTTCCAATGGGGTAAGATTGCAGGGATGTGTCAAAAATACGGCGGTTTTCCCGATCAAGCTGAGCTTCCAACTCCGCAAGGATCTGCCCGCTCTCCACATCCAGTACGGCAATGCTCGCGGGAGCCGTGCGCAGTGCTTCCGCAGCCGCCCGCTTCTGTTCATCGGAATAGAAGCTGCTCAGCGGACAGGCACTGTTCTCCGCTTCATTTTCGACAGAAGTCACGCAGTTCAAATAAGCCTGGAGACCGGCATCTTCCGAGGTAACGATCTTCAGCCCGCCCCGTTCCACCTGCTCCCTTCCGTACAGATGGACCGCAGCATCCAGGGCTTTGCGGGTGATGATATCTCCCTCCATCCCGTTGATGTATCGCGGCGGCTCAAAGATGATAAAGTTGCTGTGTGCCAGTTCATTTGCCTCAGCATCGCTGAAAAGACCGGCATCTCTCAGCACCCCGAGTTGGTTCAGGTAAAAATCCCGCAGTGCTCCCTTGGAATCAATGGGGTTCAGCATCGGGGCATTGATGATGGCGCTCATCAAGACACATTCAGCATCGTTCAGCTCACTGCCGGATTTGTCCAGATAAAGACGGGCAGCAGCATCCAGACCGAAGGCCATCTGTCCGAACCAGGCTGTGTTGTAATACCATTCCGCGATCTGCTCCTCGCCATAAGCCCTGCGGATCTGTTCGCTCAGCACCCGGGCAGCGAAATCCGGGTGGCGGGACTCCCGGACGAAGTCCGCGTAAACCTTTCGGACCATCTCTTCCGTCATGGAGGTTTTCTCCCCCCGGGTGATGGCTGCCTGACGGGTGAGTCGGTCTGCCTCCAGGAATTTTTGAGGGAAACAACCTTCCCCATCCTCTGTGCAGAGAGCGAGGTCATGCGGGTCAAAATCCTCATAAGCCAGCGTGAACAGCAGCGTCTGCCCATCCCGGGCGTAAAATCCGGTAGGACCCGGTTTGGCTTCATAAGCCAGCCGAAACAGATCCAGCGAGGGAAGTGTCTGCGAGAAAATGGCATAAGCCACACCCAGCGCCGTCAGCCCGATCAGGACCAGTGCCAGCAGCGTCAGCCCAAAAACCTTCAGGACGGACATGGGACGGGAACCGCGCTCGGCGGCTTCCCGGTGTTTATGAATGATGATATAACGGGAGGATTTCATCTGCCCTGCAGCGCGAAAGCCATCGCAGCGAAGAATGCCGTCACCAGTGCACAGGAAATTTCAATTCTGGAGCGCGGAACCGTGTTGACCATCTTCACCTTTTTGTTCTCATCATCAAAGACGAAGGCGAGCTCCGGTCCGCAGAGCCAAGCCAGCAGCGTACCGCCCGCCAGGCCACCCAGGTGTCCCCAGTTGTCGATCCCGCCGCTCAGCCCGATCAGCAGGTTCACCACCAGCACGAAACCGATGTTGCGCAGCGCATTTTTGTAATTGCGCAGGATTCGGCGGTTCTTGTAAAGGAACATGGCCTGTGCCCCAATGAGACCGAAGAGTGCCGTCGAAGCCCCGACAGACACGGTGTTGGGCGCAAAGACATGGGAAAACACGTTTCCGGCAAACCCGGCGATCAGATAAAAACGCAGAAAATCCCAGTGACCGTAATAATTCTCCAACGAAGGGCCTAATGTAAAGAGGGCATACATATTGAAAAGGATGTGGGTGATGGAGCCGTGCAGGAAGATCGGTGTGATAAGCCGCCAGTACTGGTGATTATAGGTGATGTAGGCGCTGATCTTGGCCCCGTAAGCCATCAGGACATCCACACCGAACTGCCATTTGCTGATCGCCTGCGCCAGGTAGACAACAGCCGTAAAACCGATCAGGATCCAGGTCACAGTCGGTTTTCCCTGGATCATCTGAAAGGATATGGTCTGCTGCTTCGCCTTTTCCTCTCCCGTCAGCTCTTCCTGTACATTTTCCTCAGGACAATAATCTTCACTCATGTTTTCCTCATTGACCTCCGCTCAGCAGTCTTGAACGGAATAAAAAAAGCACTTTTCCCAAATCACAGGGAACCATTCTGTTGACTCAATATTGAACCGGCGAAAACCAACCCCATGACTCTCTTCATTCTTCATTCTTACTTCTTCATTATCTTATATCTTATTTATAACTGACCACTACACGTCTGTTCCCGGTCTTCATATGCTCCGCCCGCAGGATCGTCAGCAGGTCCATCGCCGCGTGGTCGATCTCGTCATTGACGAGGACGTAATCAAAATCATCGATGTGCTCCAGTTCACTGACAGCGGTCCGGATGCGTACCAGCAGAGACTCCTCACTGTCGGAATTACGCGCACGAAGACGGGCGATCCAAGCCTCAGCATCGGGCGGGATCACAAAAACAGAAACAGCCTCCGGATAAACAGCCTTTACCTTGCGCATCCCCTGATAATCCAGCCGCAGGATCATGTCCTTCCCTTCGGTTATGGCCGTTTCGATCTCGAAACGGGGGACACCCTTCAGATCATCGTAGACCTCCGAGTGCTCCAGCATCTCCCCGTTTTCGATCATCTCCAGAAATTTCTTCCGGGTGATGAAGTGGTAATCCTTCCCTTCGATTTCCCCTTCACGCTTTTGGCGGGTGTTGCAGGTAACGACAAAATGAAAATCCACCGTGCTGATCTCCTTCAGCCGGTTGATGACGGTGTCTTTCCCGGATCCGGACAGGCCGGAGATGATCACGATGAGCGGTTTCGGTTCCGCAATGATATATTTTGACGCTTCAAATTCCATGTAATACCCCCGTTCTTTAGATTATAATAGCGTTTGGAAGGAATTTGACCTATGCCGATTTATGAATATGTATGTGAAAATTGCGGGAAACCCTTCAGCCTCTTTATGAGCTACGCGGACTATAATGCAGCCGTGGTGAGCTGCCCGGACTGCAGATCGGAAAAAGTCCGCCGCAGGATCCGCCCCATCCGAGTGACAACGGGTGAAAAAGCCCGTCTGCAGCAGCTGAGTGAAGAAGCCGCCGGCAATGACAGTTCACAAATGCTGGGCAAGGTGATGCGCACCATTCAGGAGCAATCCGGCCGTGAACTTCCGCCCGACACCAATGAAGCACTGACAAGGTTAGAACGAGGAGAGTCACCTGCCGATATCGATAAGGACTACGACTAAAACTAATGAATAGTGAATAGTGAATAGTGAAGGAAGCCGCTTCGCGCACATTTGTTACGCTCCGCCTTCCTGGTAGAGTTCCGGATCGGTAGGCGTCTTGCCGGAGGAGTCGTGGACATAGACCCATTCGCCCAGGTTTGCCCAGTTATACAGCCAGTGAGCGTCCCCGTTGGACATGTTCACGCAGCCGTGTGACTGTTCATAACCATACCAGGCCCGCCAGTAAGCCCCGTGAAAAGCCCGCAGCTTATCAAAATACATGGTAAAAGGCACATCCTCCAGCCAATAATAATCCGATTGATCCGTCTCAAAGGAGCCGGTCATGTTTTCGGATTCATTTTTCTGATAGATCTGGAAGATCCCGGGCTGCGTGTAATAAGGCTTCATGCCGGTGGCCACCATACAGGCATAAATCAGCTCATAGTTTTCATAAACCATCACCACCTGTTCCAGCAGGTCGACTTCGATCCAGCGGTCGGAAGGGATCTCCGGAGGGGGTGTGGTGTTGATGTGCGCTGCACGGAAATGGATGCGGTCCACCCACTGGTTCTCACCGATGCGGAACCAGGTGGTATCCCGGGTCTCGATGGTCTCGTAGCAGTTCACAACGTCCTCACGGTTGTAATAGACGGTGGTGTTCAGCCCTTTGTTATAATCCGCCTCGAGATAGGGATTGCAGCCTTCCACGATCCAGCCGAAATCATATTCCGGCGTCTTGGTGAAAGTCCTCCCCAGCGTGGAAGTGGATACTGCTGCCGGTGATGCCCGCAGCCACAGGTCGCGTCCCTTGGAATGCACATAATGGCCGGAGCCGATATCCACCACATCCGTATAGGAAACGTAGCGGATGGCGCCGGAAGAGATGCTCCCCACCGGGTTGATGCTGTTGGCAGCTTCTTCCGGGGAGTTATAGAGATAGATGATATCAGAATTGTCCGCATTGATGCGGGCATATTGATAAGGCACTTCCATCAGTGCCGGATCGATTTTTTTCCCGGTGAAGGGCGGTTCCGGATAGACACCGCCATTCTCCACATAATCTGTCAGATATTCCGAGGGTCCCAGCGGATTGCAGAAATCCGGCTCAATCAGGTAAACGCCCGGCAGGCACAGCACTTCCATTCCGTTCCCGTCGGCAGCTGCTTTCGCTTCCGGTGTGCCCGTTACCGCCGTGATTTCTCCCTCTGCTGCGGATGTTCCCTGCAGCTCATCAACAGCTGCCGCTTCTGTCTGTATCCCGTCACGCACGATCACATCCGCTGTCTGCGCAGCAGCATTCATCAGACCCATCCTCAGCCCAAAGCAAAGGAACAGAATTAAAATCACATAACGGCTGACAATACCCTGAAACTTGAAACCTGAAACCCGGCACCTGCCCTCTGATGACTGACACCTGTTTCTCTTCATTCTTCCATCTTCATTCTTCATTTTTATATTCACCTGGTCCCAGACTGCCGGTCCCTGGCCCCTGATTTTCATTCTTCCATCTTCATTCTTCATTTTCTTATTTCTGATTTCTGATTTCGTTAAATATCGTCCGTTCTTCATCCGTCGGGATCACCCAAATCTGCACCCGGCTGCTATCCGTGCTCAGGCAGGCCTCGCTCTTCCGGTCATAAGCCGCATTCTTCTGCAGATCCAGCTCCAGCCCGAAGGATCCCGCATCCCGGCAGACCGCCTCACGCATCTCGGCAAATTTCACACCGGCGTCATCGGTGAAAATCAGCGCATCTGCCCCGTTTAGCAGGAAGAGGAAGGCGCCGATGTAGGCTCTCAGCCGGTTGACATAGACTTTAAACGCCAGCTCACAATCTTTGTTTCCCGCCTTTGCCGCTTCGATGATCTCCCCGAGGTTGGAAGAATAGCCCGAAAGGCCGATCAGCCCGGACTTTTTGTTAAGGTAGTCGGAAATTTCATCCGCGGACATTCCTCTGCGCATCAGCTCCAGCACGATCTCCGGGTCAATGTCGCCGCTGCGGGTGGACATCACCAGCCCGGCAGTGGGGGAGTACCCCATGGAAGTATCAACGGTGTGTCCCTCACGGAAGGCACAGACCGAGGAACCGCCGGTACCCAGATGGCACATGACCAGCTTGATCTCGTTCAAAGGTTTTCCCAGCAGGTCCGCAGCACGTCCGGAAACGTATTGATAGGAAAGACCGTGAAAACCTACCTTCCGCCAGCCGTTGGCGATGGCATCCTCTCTCGGGATAGCATAGGATGTAAAATCTTCGCTCATCTGTGCATGGAAAGCGGTATCGAAGACCGCATACTGCGGGACCTCCGGCAGCCTTTCCCGGCAGACTTCAATGACACTCCAGGAGTTCGGGTTATGGATGGGCGCCAGGCTCAGGCAGGCCTGCAGCTGCTCCAGTGCCGCCTCATCCAGCTTCACTGCCCGCTGGAAACGATCCCCGCCGTTGACAAAGCGGTGGGCAATGGCATCGACCCGAACCCTGTGTTCGCTCAGAAGGCTGAGTATTTCCTGCGCTGCCAGACGGTGCGAGGAAAGATCACAGACCTTCTGTCCCGGAATGCCGCCAATGGTCCATTCCAGTACGGAGGCAGCCTGCGTTTTTGCAGCGACGTTCCGCGCTTTTCCGAATGCCGGGGTCTCCGGCTCGCCGCTTTCTTTCTCATGAAAAACGGTGAACCCCTGTGAGGAGCTCCCGCAATTAAAGACCAGTATATTCATAACAGTAAGTATAAGAGAATTCCTGTATCAATTTTTCATTCACATGACATACACAGCTGACTGAAGCTCAATGTCTCTGCCAGCTTGTTGGCGATCATGCGGTCGATTTTTCCCATAGGAAGACCGGCAAGTTCTTCCCGGGTGAACCAGCCGAGTTCACTGGCGGCCAGCGGTTTCGGGGTGCCTTCCGTCAATTGACAGACAAAGGCGTGAAGCGTCACCTTGAAATGGGTATAAGCATGTTTATAAATGCCGAATTGCTCGCAGACACGGATGGTGACATCCAGCTCTTCGCGGATCTCCCTGCAAATACATTCCTCCAGGCTTTCTCCCTTCTCCTGTTTGCCGCCGGGGAATTCCCATAACCCGCCCAGCAATCCTTTCTCGGGACGTTTGGTCAGGAGAAAACGTTCTGCACGCTCATCCGGCATGACAGCCGCGGTCACAATGTAATGCGGGATCGGTTCGGCTTTGATCATCACGGGACGTTCAGCGGTGGTCCCATGCTGACGTGCCAGGCAATTTTCACACAAGGGACAAAGCAGGCACTGCGGGACAGCCGGCAGACAAATCGTGGCACCGAGATCCATCAATGCCTCATTAAAATCACCCGGACGCTCTTTGTCCAGCACCGATTGTGCCAGTTCCCGGAGATGTTTTTCCGTTTTTGGCGTACGGACCGGCTCGTCAATATCATAATATCGGGCAAGGATCCTGCGGATGTTGCCGTCCAGTGCGGGAGCCGGAAGTCCGAACCCCATGGAAAGGATCGCCCCGGCGGTATAGTCTCCGATACCCGGGAGCTTCCTGAGAGAGTTGTAATCAGACGGGATTTTGCCGTTATATTCAGCAGCGATTATTTGCGCAGCCTTGTAGATCGATCTTGCACGGCTGTAGTAGCCAAGCCCCTCCCAGAGCTTCAGCACATCCTGCACGTCAGACTCTGCCAGAGACTGAACATCCGGGAAACGCTCCATCCAGCGCTCATAATAGGGTTTGACCGTTTCCACCCTGGTCTGCTGCAGCATGATCTCCGAGATCCAGGTTGAATAGGAACTGCGGTTTCGGCGCCAGGGCAGATCCCGTTTGCTGCGGTCAAACCAGGGCAGAAGTGCTTGCATGAAATCAGAACTGGAAGGTGTCCCGGGCCGGGACCAGTTTCATTTCCAGATTGTCGACGTGATCTTCCAGCTGATCGATCAGAACATGCCAGTCATTCTGGGACATGCGGCGCTCCGCTTCCAGTTCATCCGGAAGGATCGCTGTCACCAACACCTGCGGTTCATCCCCGTAAATGGTCGCCCAGGCATCGTTGAGCTCAAAACCCAGCTGGTTCATACGCGGGACAAAGGTATGGATCAGAAAGTCAAAGTATTCCTGTTCCTTCCCCGGCGTAATATCCCAGGTCATGATCAGTTTATGCTGCATCGTTTTCCGCCTTTTCGTCTTCTTCGGTATCCGGCGTCTCATTGCCCAGCGGATGGTCCAGGATCACAAGCTGCGTATCTTCCGGAAGTTTGTCAACAGCCGGTACCTTGAAGGTGGTATAGGTCTGGTCGACCTGGGAAACGCCCATTTCCTTCAGGAATTTTGACAGCGGATCAAGCTCCGGCAGCGTGCGGGCCACGGAATAATGCATCGGGATCACAATGTTCGGCTGGATCATGCGGATCGTTTCGACAGCCTGGGAAGCATTCAATCCGGCCCCGCCGCCGACAGGGATCAGCAGGACATTGACAGTCCCGAGATTTTCCACTTCGGTCTGGGTCGGGGGGCGGTTGATATTGCCCATGTGGGCAATGAACAGTCCGTTGATCTCAAGCACAAAAATGGTGTTGCGGGGTTCGCCTTTTTTGTTCGTGGCGTGGCCGGTGATGAAAATGTTGTTGATCTCATATTCACCGGGACGGTTGATCACAAAAGGCTCGGTTTTGATTCCGGGCAGGAAGCTGTGTCCGGGTTTGTCATTGCTCATAGTAACGATATCCGCTTTCAGTTTCAGCGGTTCGTAGCCGATTTTCTCATAGTCATAAGGATCGCATACAACGCTTCCGTAATTTCGTTCAGTCATGCGGAAACAAGAGTGTCCGTACCAGGTAATATCCATCAATCCTCCAATAGTTCAGCCGGAATCGTTTCAGGCTGACAGACTTTAATTATACCCGCTCTTTCAACCTTATGTTCCCAATCAGGATTCAACAATATTCCTAAATAATCCGGCACCTGAAACTATATTCGGTATTACAATTATCCCATGATGAAATCAGTGAAAATCTTATTGACAATACTGGCTGCCGCGCTGCTGCTTTCCGCCTGCGGGCTCGGAGAACCTTCTCTGGAAGGGAAATGGCTGCTGTTTGAGACCACGGATCTTGACGGAAATCCGGTAAACAGCGTGGACCTCTTCTCTCAACATGAGATCACCATGCTCAACCTTTGGGGCACCTGGTGCGGTCCCTGCATCCAGGAACTGCCTGAATTGAACAAAGTTCATGAATTGCTGCGTGAAATGGACGGAGCAGTCGTCGGACTGCTGAACGATGGGAGGGGCTCCAATGACGTGGAACTGGCCGCGAAGTATTTGGAGGAAAACAATATCAGTTATCTGAACATCGTTTCTCCCGAGAACATGAATGAGCTCATCCGGCAGAGCTATTACCCGACGACAGTTTTTGTAAACCGGAAAGGTGTAGTGGTCGGCAGGACCCTTTTGGGCACGCCTGCCAAAGGGTATGTTGTGGATTATTACATGGAAGCCGCCAAAGAAGCGCTGGGAGCTGAAAATTAGTGAATCGCTGATGTGCTGTTGAGGAGGGTTTATCAGAAATCAAAAAAAAGAGCACCCGAAAGTGCTCTTCTGCTCCTCGACCTGGATTCGAACCGGGAACCTAACGGTTAACAGCCGCTCGCTCTGCCGTTGAGCTATCGAGGATCAACATCCACTATTATATACTTTTCGTTACTTGTGTCAAGCGAATTTTGAAAATTCGTGATATCCAATAATTATCAGCAAAATTCGGGACCGGTTAAGAGCCGGTCCCGAATTTTATGCATTTCTGAAATTTCAGTCTTTAAACAACGGCAGATGACCGAGACAGATAACATCCGGCCAGGCTTCTTCAGAGCCCTCCGCACAAATCGCCAGGGAAAGGGGATTCGGCTGAGCGCCCGCCTGTTCGAGAATGCTTTCGATGGCTTTCTTGGTGGACCCCGTGCTGATCACATCATCCACATAAAGAACCTTTTTGCCCTTGAGCAGCGGGATATCCTTTTCATCCAGGATCAGGGACTGTTCACTTTGCGTGGTAATGGAAACCGAAGTGGAGCGGATCGCATTGCCCATATAGGACTTATAGCTCTTGCGGCAAACGATATAGGGCTTCCCGGTACGGACAGACAGTGCATGGGTGATCGGAATACTCTTGGATTCGGCGGTGATCATCACGTCATAATCCTTACCTTCCAGCTTCTTTGCCAGTTCAGTCGCGCAGGCTTCGACCAATTCCGTGTCGCCAAGAATGTTCAGGACGGCAATACGCAGTCCGGGTGCAACTTCAAACAACTGCAGTGAACGCTTCACGCCGGCCAATGTAATATCATAATAATCTCTACTCATCAGATTGTTTCTCCTTGCAATGGATCATGTACTTCCACAATATTTCGATCCACTGATTATTATATCAAAAAATATCTCCGTGTGTCGGGGAACATTTGCTGAATTGCAGGTCTCTTGCTTCCGAAATACTGCCGTCAGCATCAAAACGGTAAAGAATATCGCGATGGGCAGCCAGACGGTTGATGATGACGAAATCGGAGACCAGATCAACCGGCAGTACAGGATAAACCTGTTCCAGCCGGGTGTTCCACATATAATCCTTGAGGCTTTGCGCTGTGTCCCGCGGAAGGGAATCTGCCGTGATCGAAAAGGCCATCAGCGGATGGTACGGGACCAGTTCCTCCAGCCAGCTGCCGCTCAGGACCTCTTCAGCCTGCGCATCCTCACTGATAAAACGGCAGGCAGAATACAGCAGCCTTTTTTCGGAAAGACGCTCAGCACACAGCTGCCAGCCATCTGTGTCTGTATTGAGGAGGATCATCAGATTATGGATCCCTGCAGCCTCTTCCAGAAGCTGATCGTCCAGCGATCCCGCATCTGCAATGAGCGCAAACACGGAGTCATCATGTTCGTGGAAAAGCCTCACATATTCATCCCATTCCTCAAGCGGGCTGGAAGTTTTCAGCAGCCAGGCATAAACCTCATGTCTGCGGCCCCGATTGACCAGGTCCCGCACAACAGAAAACGGCACACGCTCCTTACACCCGTATCGGTCGATGACTACAGCCCAGGAAATGGATGTGCCATTTTCCGTAATAAAGCGGCGAATGCTGCCGGGAGCGAAGGTCCATGCGTTATGTCCCAGATTGATGCCAAAGGTTTTGATGGTTTGCGAATCCGTATGGGTCACCAGATGATGGATCATTTCATAATAGGGGCTGGACTGGTCGGCTGCCATCTGCTGCATCATCTGATAGCAGATCTTCTGCGTCGGTCCATCGGAAGTACGCTCAGCCATATCGACAAGTTTGCGGATACTGCGCTGAGGGTCCTGTGAAATCTCGCGGATATAGCGGTCCACGATTCCGGATAAGATGCCTTTGGTGATGCTTTCCTGATCCATACTAATAATCCTGATTCATTCATGACAATTCTAATAGAGAGAAAACCCTTTGTAAAGGAATGGACTTGCAATCATGCTTAAAATTTACCCAAAACATGAAAATTGTCCAAATTCGGACATTTTTTGATTGAGCGTCAATCAAAAAACAGCTGAATTCATGTAAAATTAGCTCAAAATAACATGAATCTATCAGCGGAGGTTTCAATGTCCGAACAATCATCGTTTTTCATCGTAACCGATTCATCCTGCGATCTTCCAAAGGATCTGCTGGCGACTTATCAAGATTTTGCCCTTTGTCCGCTGACTTTCACAATTGACGGAGAAGTGAATCCCGATCTCGACAACAAAGCCTTTTATAACCGGCTCCGCAATGGAAGCCGTTCCCAGACTTCGCAGGTGAACCCGGATGCTTTTCTGGATGTCTACCGGGAAGCCGCAAACAAAGGTATGGATGTGCTCTATGTCGGATTTTCCAGCGGGCTGAGCGGCACCGTGGAAAGCGGTGAAAAGGCCGCAGTGATCGCCCGGAAGGAATTTCCGGAACGAAAATTCATCGTTATTGATACGCTGTCCGCATCCTGTGGTGAAGGCTGCCTGGTGGACAAAGCCGTTGAGCTGCGGGATTCCGGGAAGACACTGGACGAAACAGCACAGTGGCTCGAGGACAACAAACTGAACCTGCATCACTGGTATACCGTCGATGATCTGCACTTCCTTCAGCGCGGTGGCCGTGTCTCCGCTTCCGCAGCCTGGTTTGGTTCCGCTTTGAGCATCAAACCGGTCATGAACATGGACAATGCCGGAAAACTGATCCCCCGTGAAAAGGTGATCGGACGAAAACGCTCCATCAGCGGACTGGCTCATAAACTGAAGATCCATGGCGATCCCCAGCAGAATCAGAAGATCTTCATCAGCCACGGCGACTGCCTGGATGAGGTGATGACACTGGTTGAGATGATCAAAAAGGAATGGGGCGAGCGCGAGTTTGTTATCAGCTACGTGGGGAACGTGATCGGTTCTCACACCGGCCCCGGCGTGATTGCCTTGTATTTCTTCGGAGATCCACGAGAAAACTGGCAGGGGTAAAAGCGTAAGATTCCCTGCCTTGTAAAGGGAACAGCGCACACAGGAACAGCATTTCTGTGCTGTTACCAAGGTGAAGGGTGAAAGTTGAAAGTTGAAGGTTTGGTGCCGCTGCGCGGCGTTATATAGAGATTTCCGGTTTCATAGACACTGTCGGACTTATCACGATCGTCATCTGAAGAACCATCGAAACTGTCGCGAAGCGACACATCATTTTCAACTTTCACCCTTCAACTTTCAACTTTTGGAGTGAGGAATCAGACTCCCTTCGGGAAACTGACTCTTGCTTTGCGAGGGAAGCACGCGGGGGCGAAGCACACAGGGACGGAGCACATGGGGACGGTTTTTGTGTTGTCGCGCAGCCGGCACTGCGGAACCGTCCCTGTGTGCGCTCAATTGCAAAAGATAAGGCGCACAAGGGGGCGAGCGAAGCGAAGCTCCTGCCCCGAATCAAACGGCCGAAGGCCGCACCTTACGGGGCAGGCGTTCTCTTGTGCAGGCTGCGCTGCAGCAAGAAAACCGTCCCCGTTGTGCTTCAGAGCAGGAGCTTCGCTTCGCTCGCCCCCGTGTGCTTCGTTGTTTTAAAACAAAAAAG
>CAYWGX010000030.1:0-18811 GCA_964457635.1 uncultured Leptolinea sp. | reverse complement strand
GCGGAAAGGATCGCGATGCGGGTCTCCAGATCTGCCGGCTGGATGTCGACGGTCAGGCCCCATTCAAAGCGGGAGCGCATCCGTTCGTCCAGCGTTGCCATGGCCTTCGGGGCACGGTCGGAGGTGATGACGATCTGCTTGTTCATCTCATAGAGCTTGTTGAAGGTGTGGAAGAAGGCTTCCTGTGTGCTTTCCTTGCCGATGATGAACTGGATGTCGTCGATGAGCAAGACGTCTGCCGAGCGGTATTTCTCGCGGAATGTCTCGTCGTCCCGGTTCTGGATGGAGCGGATGAAGTCGCTGGTGAATTCTTCGGAAGAGGCAAAGACCACATTCAGTCCGGAGCCGTTCAGCCGGTTGCCGATGGCATGCAGCAGGTGAGTCTTCCCCATGCCGACACCGCCATAGATGAAAAGCGGGTTATAGGCAGTGCCGGGGGTCTCCGCGACAGCACGGGCAGCGGCGCAGGCCAGGTTGTTATTGTTGGAGACCACGAAGCTGTCAAAGGTGAAGCGGGAAAGAATGTTTTCGTTGGACATCCGTACTGCTGCGGGGGCCTTTTCCGGGGCGGAGGGCTGAGCTGCCGGCTGCGGGGCAGCGGGGGCTGCTGCAGCTTCCGCTTTTTCCTGCGCCGGATGATCCGCGATCCAGTTTTGGGTAACAACGAATGTGACTTTTTGGGGCGCATCTGCCATGGCGGTGAGGATCTTTTCGATCGCGGCGCTCAGGCGTTGTTCAGCCCAGTCCCGGGTGAAGCCGTTGGCCATGCCGACGGTGTAAACCCCATCCTCGCAGGCGAGCAGTTCCGCATTTCCCAGCAGCGTGCTGAACGTCTGCCGATCCATGTTTCCCTTCATTTGTGTCATGGCGGTTTTCCACGCTGACTGAGCGGAATCTGCCACGCCGTTGAGAATAAGAGTTTTCGGGTTCTCGTTTCGTCTAACCATTATCTGCCTGTCACAATCTCATCAATTTCCTGGTACGGACACAAAGCTCCACTGTCCGCCGCGTCTGTGGCGGTTCAGAAATTGAACGATGTATTACCTTTCCGGATGTTTTCGGGCCTCTCGATTTGGATACTGCTCCTGCCCGTCCGATGTGTGATTATTTTAGCATAAAAAATTGAGGGGAAAAATGGGTCTGAGCGGAAGGTGTTAACCTTAAAATTTCAGATTTCTTTAAGAATTATAACCTTAAAGAAAATAAAATTCCGGAAAAATCAGCTTCAAAATGAAAGTCGTTTTTCCGTTTTCAGGGCTTTCCGCGATGAAGTCAGGTACAAATTGCGTATAAGTGACAAACGGATGTTCTATACTTCTGTTTCTTAAAACTTGAAATTTGCACCCCTGATGCAAGAATCTTACCAGTTTCAGAAATGACAAAATTGATTATGATTTTACCCTTGACAAATCTGAAAAAGTTTAACCGGGCAAAATACAACATATTCCATGTTTATAGCTGCAAGGTTCATGCCAACTTGCAAAGGATCAGGTTTTAGGTATTAGGTTTCAGGTGTTAGGTAAATTAACTGACAACCAGCAACTATCAACCACCAACTAACGTCTGACGTCTGACATCTAACGTCTAACATCTATTCTCTTGCATTCTTTGGGAAAATTTATTATACTAATGAAGGAGAGATTTTATACTATGGAGAGAGAAAATGGCAAAAACCAAACAGGTGCCGGAGAAAAAGCGTCCGGAGCCGAGTAACGCTCAGTTGATTTATGAAAAAGTGCTGGGATTCGGGACGCTATTCCTGATCCTGATGCATATGCTCCTGGCACTGACCCGCTATGTGATCGATGTTTCCCTTTTCCGTCCGTTTGAAAGCTGGTACCTGGTCGTTCTGATCGCTGCCGCCCTTTGCTATCCGCTGCTCTGCCTGATCCTGTGGCGCGGGACGCTTCCCCGGATCGGGAAATTCCTGAAAAAGCTATGCTCCCCGGCACAGATCTTCTGCGCACTGTTATTTGTCTGGTACATCGTGGTTTGTTGGATCAACCAGAACGAATTCGACACGCCTTATTTTCAACTCAATGACTGGTGGCTGCTGGATACCTTTGTCAACTGCCTGATCATTTTTTCCCTGCCCAGGGTCCTTTCCGAAGAAAAAGCGAAGAAATATATTCACATTCTGCTGCATATCATCGCTCTCTGCGGGACGGCCATTGCCGTTTATGCCCTGCGCTGCCTCTTCACGCTGAATGTGGTGACGCTCCCCGGCGGAGGGCAGATCGGCATGTCGGAAGGCGAAATGTTTTATATCGGTGCCCATTACAACATTTGTGCGGCGATCGAACTTTCGCTGGTCCTGCTGTGCCTTTACATGCTCGCTTCACAGAATTGGCTGCTGAAGATCCCTTACGCGGCCGCGCTGCTCGTGCATATTTATGTGCTGTACCTGAACAATTCCCGTACGGCGTTCGTGGCCTGCATGTGCTCCTGTGCCCTGGCCGTGTTCCTGGTGCTGTGGAATGTCCTGTATGGAAAAAAGACGCTTTTGCGCTGGGCTGCCGGGTTTGCCGGAGCGGCTGCTGCGGTCGGGATCCTGTGGGTGATGCGGCCTCAGGCTTTCCAGTTGTTTGAAGACGTGACCCATTTTTCCGAGCTGCTGGAAGCGCGGAAATCGGGCAGTATCCCCCTGTTGGACGGTGCCGCGCTGACCGTTCCCTGTGTGCTGCAAAACGCTCCGCAGATCACGGGACTGCTGAGCAGTTCCCTGCTCCCGATTCTGCCCGTGAAAAAATGGAATGGGAAGAAAACCAAATGGCTGTTGGGAATCATGGCCGCGCTGCTGGTCTTTTCCTTTGGATTTTCACTGCTCCCGGGACAGCCGGCCGGAGAGAGATCTGCCTTGCAAGCTGAAGTTCAGCAGCCCTCTGTGACGAATGCCTTTTATACTCAGGACGGCAGTCCACTGATCCATCAGGCTGACAATGAGGGGGAAAAAGCGATTCGGAAACTGAGCGATCCGCTGAACCGGGAAAGGGTCTGGCAGAGTGCCATCAATGTGCTGAAATCCGGCCCTCACTTTTTCTTCATCGGGGTCACACCCGTTGGCGTGTCGGTTGCACTGCAGGAACTGGGCGGTCTGAATTTTGAGGCGGCTCACGCTCACAATGAATTGCTGCAGATGGCTGTCGCCATGGGCGTGCCGATGATGGTGCTGTTTGCGGCATTCATGATCTATATGACGGTCAAAAGCGTCCGCCTGGGGATGATCGAGGGACGGGAGCACTTCCGGGGTGCTTATATGGTGCCGGTGATGTTTGCCGGGCTGGCCGTGCTGACACTGGCGGAAGCCTACCTGTTTGGATATTTCTGCATTATGTCCAGCCTCTTCTTCCTCTTCTGCGGCTGGATGAACGCTTTAACAGAAGGTGAAGGGTGAAAGGTGAAAGCTGAAGGGGACACCGGGAACGGTTCGCCGTGTGTCCCTTCTGAATAGTTACGTTTGGTTATAGGGAACAGGAAATGAAGAATGAAGAAGTAAGTATGAAGAAAGAACAAACCGGGACGAAGCTGCTGACGCCGGTGCTGATCCTTTGGGCGCTGAGTTTCCTGATCCATGCGGTCCTGAATGTTCTCATCAAGGAAACGCAGACGGTCATCATCGACGAAGGCCTTTACACCAATATCGCCCGCTCCCTGGCCTGGAAGGGTGAGCTTGACTTCCGTGCCCAGCCGGTGAATTATCCTTACCTGCTTTATCCCATGCTGCTGGTCCCCTTATACCGCATCCAGCGGGTGCTGGGCTGGGACGTCTACCGCATGATCCAGGTATTCAATACCCTGCTCATCACCTCATCCGTGATCCCTGCGGCACTCTTCGCATGGGATTTCACGGCGGACCGGAAGAAAACCTGGCTGGCTGCTCTGATCACGGCCGTGATGCCGGATATGCTGATGGGTGCTTATTCCATGAGTGAGTGCCTGGTCTGGCCGCTGGCGCTTTGGATGATCTTTTTTACATACCGCTTCTTTTCCACGGGAAAGCCGGGCTGGGGACTGCTGAGCGCTTTGTTCACGGGACTGATGTATTCCGCCAAGCCCGGTGCCATCGCGGTGGGTGCGGCGATGCTGGTGTTTTTCTGTGTGTTCTCCTTCAAGCGGGACCCTCAAGCCGGCAGAAAAACCGTTCTGCCGCTGCTGCTTCTGCTCCTGATCGTCGGGGTGGTCCACGGGATCTTCCTGATGTATCACCGGAACAACGCTTCCCTCATCGGGCTTTATACCAAACAAACCTCCGAATGGCAGTTCAAAACGCTGTTCGTGGCGATTGAAGCCTTTTTCCTGCAGACATTTGTCTTCCTCTTTGCCTGCGGCGGAATCAGCGGGCTCATTCCGGCTGTATTTTTAAAGGAATATGAAGATCAGAAGCGCCCCTTTGTACTGGCTTTTCTCATCGGTTTGCTGCTGGCGATCCTGGGAACGGCGGTTTTCGTGGTGCCTTATACCTGGGACGACAGCCTGGGCGCACTGCCGCTGCACCTGCGTTACTGCGCCATGTACATCCCCGTGATGTTCATCCTCTCACTGGGACTGAAGTTTGATACGAAGCAAAAGAACAGGAGATTCGGCATCGCGCTCATCGCCTTCATGGTCCTCTCCCTGTTCCCGGGTGCCCGAGCGGGCTTTGTGGTCGACAGGACCACAGAGTTCGATTCCATGGCGCTTTCCTCCTTCACCACCACCATCAACCATGACGGGGTTCTGCTCGGATGGGTCCTGACGGTTCTCGTCATCCTGTTTGCGGGATATGTCCTGAAAAGTTATCTTGACAGGGGATTTACACCGCAGCTGGAGATGCGCTGCATCCTGTTTTTCGCCGTGTTTGTCCTGATCAATGCCGTCAGCGCGCACATCAACACCTATGTTTATATCGACCCCGGTGTTTCGGCTGATGCCCGTGAGATCAATGCGCTGATCGGTGACACAGAGTGCCTCGGCATCACCCAGCAGCATTATGATGATTTTTATTCCTACTGGCTGGAAAGCCGGCTGAACGAACCGCTGCAGCAGGTCACCATCGACCAGATGTTCCTGCAGATGAAGGAGACCGACGGCTTTTACACGCCTTTTGTGCCGGTCGAGCAGGCACCGAATGTCCATAACCATGCCACACCGGAGACGGACCGCTTTGTGCTGGGGAAAACTGTCGCAGAGCATATGGAACTGAATGAAAGCGTAACGGAGCACACGACCCAAAACGGACACTTCAGCTTCCTGCTCATCGATCCCGAAAAGCGCTGGGTCGATACCATCATCTTCGGACTGGACGAGGATTCCTTATATGAAGGGGTCAATGGGTATGTGATGATCCTCAACGAGAATCGGAATCTGGACGGCAAGATGGTGATCACGCTCACCGCAGCCGGGTCCGGCATTCTGGACGTGAGCGGGGCACGGCTCGAGCTGACGGAGAACGAACGCCGCTATGAGATCACCCTGCCCTATGACCGCTATATCGATCTGAAGGCAGAAGGCGGTACGGCCCGGATCCTCTCTTATTATACGGAGGTTCGGCCTTCAGCTATCGGAACAGATTGACGAAATAAAAAAGGGTGTTTGATTTCACCCTTTTATCTATCGTTATAATGCCCTTTACATGATAGTATTTCTAATATACCGTTAACGATCCGGTAAACCAGTCTGTTTTTATCATCGATGCGTTTGCTCCAAAATCCGCTGAATTCACCTTTCAATGGCTCCGGTTTTCCTAATCCGCTGTATCCGTTCCGCTCTGAATCTTTTATCAGATCATTCACTTTTTGCAGTGTTTTTTTATCGTGTGTTTGCCAGTAGAGATAATCTGTCCATGCCTCATCAAACCAGATTTTTTTCATGGGGCCTGCCTCAATCCTCAATCAATTCATGTTCAACACCTTTACCGGTGTTCAATGCTGCAGCTCCTCTGCGCAGATGAGCTAAATTACTATCCGAATAGAAAGGATCCAAGGTCAGTTCAAACGGAATACGCTGTTCTCTGTTTACCGCTTTTGCGAAGATTGTAAAAGCTGCTGTCATCGTTAATCCCAACTCGGAACATACTTTCTCCATACCCTTTTTGGTATCTACATCTAACTTGAAATTGATACTTGCAACTTCAGACATATGATTTTCTCCTTTCATCTATATTATACACCTGATATAAAGCGATTGTAAAGTTATTCGCTTTATTTATTATATAAGAAAGAGAATATGCAGAGATGATGAATCACAAAAAAAATTCTGTTATCTGCTAAAGATCAGTTAGTGAATACAGGTCAATGACGATCGCAGGCCGTATCCCTTTGACTCTTGAGACCTCGCTGTTGAACACAAGGGTGATGCGGCTTTGGGTGATGTCGGTGATGGTGTTCAGCAGTGCAGTGTGCACGCCCCGGGTGTTATCGGTACCGCGGGAACGGAGCCAGAACAGGGAGTTCTTAAAGCGGTCGCTCAGGTGCTGTTCCTTCGCGGCATATTCATCATAACTTTCGATCAGTTCCCGGTAGCTGTTATATTCATTCACGCTGAGCAGAAAGACCCGGTCGATCACCTGAGGCTCTGTCATGGTTTGGAGCGGGATCTCCGCATCCAGCAGCTCCTTCGGGAAAGCCTCCGTCAGGAATTCGTCATTCAGCCAGCCGCGGATGGCGGAGATGCCCCAGTTGGTGGTGATGCTGGCGGCGGGGTCGTAGCAGTCCTGTTTCAGCACCTTTTCGCTGAGCAGGAGCAGCCGGCCTTCGATGCCGTTTTTGTTGTTGGAGAGCACGAGCCAGCGCAGCTTTTCGCCGTGATAATTTCCAAGTTCGATCAATTGACCGGGCAGGACTGATTCCCCGGAAGCGGGATTCCACACCTGTCCGAAGTTTTTGGCAGCGGAAGGGGTGGAGCTGCGGAAATAGTCCGTGAAGCGCGTACGGCTGACGACGATCGCAGGACGGATCCCTTTGAGCCGGGTCACCTCGGAATTGCTGTTGAGTGAAGGTCCCCCGCTGACGCCCCGGGTCCGGTCGAAACCCTGGGAGCGCAGCCAGTATTCCTTCTGGCTGCTGATGCCGGAGTATTTTTCACACTCGGCGATCATGGCACTGTATGCACTGTATTCCGGGACGCTGAGCAGGAACACATAGTCCTCGGTGTCGACGGTGATCCCGGCGGGTGTCTGATCGTCCAGATAGCCGAAACCGTTCGCCCGCAGCGTCCTTTCCAAAACCTCCCGCTGGGGAGATTCTTCCGGAAAAGCTTCATCCAGAAATTCGCCGTTCAGCCATCCGCGGGCAGCGGAATTCTCCCAGGAGGTGGTGACGCTGGCGGCCGTATGATAGACATCATCTTTCAGCGAATCGGCAGCAAAGAGCAGCATACTGTCGTTCTCATCGATCTCCAGCACGAACCAGCGCAGCGGCTTGCCGCCGAACATACCGAATTCAACCGTGTTCCCGGGCAGGATCTGCGGATCCCGCTCCGGATTCCACACCCTGCCGAATGCCGGTTTGGGTGTTTCCGTAATGGTGGGCGTGAGCGTTTCTGTGGCGGTGGGTGCCGGTGTATCGCTGGCGGTCGGTGTGAAGGTCTCCGTGACCGTCGCTGTCGGAGTTTCCGTGGCAGTGGGCGCGGGAGTGTCGCTGGCCGTTGGTTCCGGCGTTTCGGTGGCTGTCGGGGATGCAGTTTCGGTTAGTGTCGGAGTATGTGTATAGGTATTAGTCGGAACGGGCGTGAAGGTACCGGTAGCTGTCGGTTCTGGTGTATCGGAAGCAGTGGGCGTGAGTGTATCCGTGGGCAGCGGCGTGTCACTTGCCGTGGGCTGCGGGGTGTCGCTCGGTTCGGCGGTGAATGTGGCGGTGGCGGTCGGTGTGGGGGCTGCAAAACGTTCCGGGAGCTTCAGTGCTCGGGCAGCAAAAAACAGCCCGGCGGCAGCTGCCGCAGCGGCAAGGATGTAAAGCAGCGGATTTTTGCCTTTTCGGGAAGAGCTTACCGGAAGTTCGGAGAGCCGGACGTCATCGACGGTCGCTCCCGGGTCCGCCCGTTTGATTTTCGGAAAGGCGGAAGGGCTCTCCTCCAATTTGCTCAGCTCGTGAAGTTTTTCGGCGAATTCCGCCATGGTGGCATAGCGTTTCTTCGGGTCCTTTTCCAGTGCCCTGCGGATCACTTTCACCACCGCGGAAGGCAGGTTTGCGCTGTGCTCCCAATTCTTGGGCAGCGGTTCCTGTATCTGTTTGATCATCACATCGGTGGCATTTTTTCCGGAAAATGGTTTCGACCCGGTGCACAGCTCATAAAAAATGATGCCCAGCGCATATTCATCCGAGCGTCCGTCGATGTCTTTCTCCCCGCGGCACTGCTCCGGGGACATATATTCCGGAGTGCCGACGCCGGTGTTCACCTCGGTCAGCGTCCCGTCGGGATTCTCTTTTTCCAGGAGCTTGGCGATGCCGAAGTCTCCCAGTACCGGTTTTCCCTCCCGCGTGAGCATGATGTTGGCGGGTTTGACGTCCCTGTGGAGCACGTTGTTCTGATGTGCGTAAGCCAGGGCATCCGCGATGGGGGCGAGCAGTCCGGCTGCTTCCCGATATGGGATGACCCTGCCCGTCAGCTGCTTCAGGGTCCCCCCGCCGATGTAGTCCATCACCAGGTAGGGAGCCCCTTCATATTCCCCGTAGGCGTAAATTTCGATGATATTGTTGTGATGGAGCTGGGCGATGGTCTGCGCTTCGATGTTGAAGCGTTTCAGGATGCGCTCGTAGTCCTGTTGGGAAAAGACCTCTCTGCGGATCATCTTGATGGCCACTTCCCGGTTCAGGTTGTCCTTTGCCAGGTAGACCACGGCCATCCCGCCGGCACCGATCTGCCGGATGATCTGATATTTATCGATGCGCTTCCCTGTCAGGTCTTCCATGAATACAATTGTACCTGATTTTATCCCCTATCTCCTATTCACTATTTCCTTTAATCGAAAAAGAATGCCTTGACGAACGTCAAATATTTGATATACTTACAATTGAAAGGAGTAACCATGCAAGAAATTTCACGTTTTTTCGGAATTATTATACGGATGTTTGTTAATGACCATGAACCTTCGCATATACATTGTATTTATGGTGAAAGAGAATCGGTATTTGATTTAAAAAATATGCGGTTTAATGATAACAATCTAAGCCCGCGGGCACAAAAATTAGTCATAGAATGGGCAAGTTTGTACCGTTATCAATTGCTTGAAATGTGGTTTACGAAGCAAATAAAGAAACTTCCTCCGTTAGAATGAGGAGCGAAATTATGGAAGAAATCATAAAAATTCAAAAAATTATTGCATTAGCTGATTTGAAACTCCTCGTAGAATTTAATAATGGTGTAATAAAAATCTATGATGCAAAAAAGCTCGTAAATGAAAATAAAATGTTCGAACCTCTGAAAGCCCCTGATTTTTTCAGTATGGTATGTGTTGATTATGATGGCTCCGGCATAATTTGGAACGCAGATTTGGATGTTTCTGAATGGGAACTTTGGACAAATGGTGTGGAAATTCCATTGACTACGGATGACCTGAATCAATACCAGTTAAATAACAGCGTTGGGACTGCTGAAGCATGCAAACTTCTGAACTGTTCCCGGCAAAATATTGATTTTCTAACAAAAAAAGGAAAAATTCATCCCGTCATGAAATTGGGGAATAATAAAATATTTTCTAAATCCGAAATCATGTCATATAAATTCAGAGCTGACAATGAGGCTTATGCAAAAAAATATGAAAACCTCTATTAATTCAGATTTCTCACTTCCCCGATGCTCGTGACTCCCCCGAACCCGTTCAGTCCGTTCGGGAAAATGTGCTCCCGGTCGAAGCTTCCCTCATCGAGGATGGTCACCGTTCCCACCTCGGAAAGGCTCTCCGCCTCCCGGAAGTCCTTCTCCCTGGTGATCTCCGCGTAACCGCCGCAGTAAATATTGGCATTCACCTTCGCCTCAGGTCCGAGCCGGATCACGGTCTCCCCGACGGAGGCTTGTCCGCCGTTGATGGCGGTCCCACCGCCGTAAAGCGTCCGCTGTACGGTTCCCCGGATGTCCAGCTCGCACTGTCCCACCAGTGATTCGATCCCGCTCCCCGCGGCCCGTCCGCCGGCATAAAGATTCCCGACAGAGCCCAGCACGGTGACCTGTGCGTGCTCAGCGGAAACGGTTTTCGTCTTGAGCCGTGCCGCTTCCTCTGCCGTTTCCGCCTGCAGGCTGCAGCCGGCGTAAAGATTGGAGTTGGTCAGGAAGATGGTTTCCCCGATCGTCAGCGGGATCCCGCAGGCGAACAGCGATTTATCCGCCAGGTCAACGGTCCGGTTTGTTCCCGGACGGTCCGCTGCGATCAGCAGCGAGCGGATGTTCTTTTCAGGCCTCAGCTCGATGTTGTCGCTCAGGTACTGGTTCCCCGTCAGCAGCACCACCACATCCGTGCCTGCTTCGGAATAGCGGATGTTTTCCAGTGCCTGGGGCAGGGTCGTGAAAATTTCTCCCGGACCGACCCGCAGCTCCTGCGGATCCGTCAGGTTCATGATCTCCGGGGCGGCCTCAATGAAGGCATATTCATTCAGGGTCGCAAGTGTGCCCTCCGGCCCGTTCTGCCCGCTTCGGAAGACCGTCCCGAGGATGGTCCCGTAAAGGGCGGCCTCTGCCCGGTTCAGGGTGGCAGCCGTGTCCAGGCTTTCCGGGGAGCAGGCGCCCATCTGCAGCTTATTGTTTTCGCAGTAATCCGCGAGCTCCGCATTGCGGCCGCTTTGGGCATGGCCGCCGAAGTAGAGATTGCCCCGGACCAGTGCGCTGTTGGTCATGGTGATGCGGGAGGTCCCGCTGATGGCTGCTTTGGAGCCGCCGCCCAGCGTATATCCGCCGAGATAGACGTTCCCCCGGACGGTCCCGCTGATGGTGAGCCCGGCATTTTCCACCTCAGAGTTGCAGCTCTCGCTCAGGCTGCTGATGCAGTTGGCCGCGCCGCCCGCGTAAACATTGTTCTGGACGGTGCCCTCGATGGTCAGGGAAGCCTCCCGGACCGTTGTTCGCCCGGAGGAGGACTTGCCCCCTGCCAGTACCGGACCGTTGACCACCGTGATATCGGCCCCGACGGTCAGCGGAATGCCGTTGGCAAACATCATTTTCCCGCCCAGATCCAGCGTGCGGACTGCATGCTCCCGGTCGGAAACGATTCGGATGGAGCGGATCGCCTTGTTATTGGGGATCACCACGTCATCGGAAACACTGACCTTCCCGCTGAGTTCGATGGTCACATCACCGCCCGGGTAGCGGATGGACTGCAGCGCGTGCCGCAGGCTGCGGTGCGCTTCAAAGTCTCCGACCCGGAGGATCTGCGGGTTCGCAAGCTCCATCATCTCCGCCTCCGGTGCTTCGATGTAGAGCAGTTCGCCGATGGTGGATAAAGCGCCTTCCGTCCCGATCCCGCTCTCAAAGATATCGCCGGTCACTTCTCCGTAGACCGCGGCCTTCACGGTGCCAATGGAGACGCTCCCTGCGTGATTGCATTCCTCAGGCGTTCCCCGCTTGAGCGGGTCGCAGTAATTGATCGCCTGCCCGCCGAGATAGACATTCTGCCGGACCCGGGAGCTTTTGGTGAGGATCAGGGTGGTGGTGCCGTTTTCGGCCCGGGCATCCTTTTCCACCGCATAACCGCCCCCGTAGACGGAATTGACCACATAGCCGCTGATGGTGACGGTGGATTCTCCTACCTCAGCCCTGCAGCCCGGGCAGCTCACCGCTCCGCCGGCATAGACCGTGCCCACGGTCCCGGCGATCAGCAGCTCTGCGCTGTCCTTGTAATTTCGTCCGCTGTCGCTTTTCCCGCCGGCGTAGATCACGGAATTCTGCAGCGTGACGTTTGCCCCAACGGTCAGCCGTACCCCGTTGGCATAAATGGGCAGGTTCTGCATATTGACCGTCATCGGCGTGTCTGCGTCGATGGTGACCTGCCGCAGGGCGCTGCCCTCGTTAGGCAGGGTGACGGCAAAATTTTCATTGAAGTTATAGCCGAGTTTGATGAGGAGATCGGTGGTCTCCGGTGCGATCTTCGTCATGGCGCAGGTCAGGTCGGCACATTCCTGTCCCCAGGCGAGCAGCATTTCCTGCCGTACCGGTTCCGGGGCTTCCTCCTGCTCCTGCGAGGCTTCCGTTTCATAATAGTCAAAGGCCGGGGCATAATCCGCCATCAGTGCGAGCTCGGCTGCCGGGGAGGAGTAGCTGCCCCGGTTGACACCTCGCTGAACCTCTCCGCGGATGTCCGCTTCGACCCGTCCCAGGGTGACTGTGCCGTGATCCAGCCCGCAGCTGTTTCCGCCGCCCGGGCAGATGGAGCCGGCCATGCCGCCGTAATAGAGCGTCCCATTGACCCGGGCATATTTGTCCAGGTAAAGACGGCTCTCCTCCACGTGGGCGCGGCTGCCTTCACCGACGGCACTGCCGCCCCCGTAGACATTCTGCGTGACGGTGCCGTAAACGGCGATTTTTGCGCTTCCCACGTTTGAGGAGCCCTGATAATCGCCTCCCCCGCGGATCTCCCCGCCCGCATAAACATTCGCGGTACTGCCGTAAATGCTGACAGAGGAAGAGCCGACCGAGCGGTCTGTGTTCCCTACGGCATAGGTGCCGCCGAAAATGGTCAGCCCGGAAAGGCTGAGGTTCTTCCCGACGGTCAGCGGGATGCCGTTGGCGAAAAGCCGGGCCCCGGAGCAGACGACACTGTGTTTGCTCTCCGCGTCCAGAATCAGTTCCGTGATGCCTTTATCCTCGGGGACAGAGATGAAGCCGTCCAGCTGTTTGATGTCATCCAGCAGCAGGCGGACGGAACCGCTGTTTTCCGGCAGCCCGCGCCAGGCGTCATCCAGGGTGTAGAAACCGGAGCCGTAGCCGATGCGGTAGCTGACGGGCGTGGCGGTCGGGACCTCGGTCGGCGTTTCCGTGGGCGTCGGGGTCAGCGTGTCCGTGGCGGTGGGCGTGAGGGTGGCTGTTTCGGTGGGCGTGGCAGTGTCGGTCACGGTCGGGGAGGGCGTATCGGTCGCCGTGGGAGTGAAAGTTTGGGTCGGCGTGGGACTGGCTGTCCCGGTGGCTGTCGGAGTATGCGTATAGGTTTCAGTCGGTGTAAAGGCCGCTGTGGCGGTGAGGGTAAAGGTAGGTGTGGCTGCGGGCGTATCCGTGGCTGCCGGGGTTTGTGTGTCGGCTGCAGCCGGCACGGGCGTGTCTGTATCTGCGAGGGTCAGTGGGATGAGCGCTGCGGAGGCTGTGCCCGTTCCATCGGGAAGCTCTGTCGGGACGGTGGTCACGGTGGCCGTTTCTGGGAGATTTCCTCCCGGGAGCAGATTGCTTTTGAACAATCCGAAAAGCGCAGCCGCGATCAGCAGGATCCCGGCCAGCGCTGCTGCGATCCGCAGGCCTGCGGGCTTCCCCTGTCCGGTTTTGGATCCCAGGGCTGCGATATCATGCAGTGAGGTGGATAATTCAGCGGTATCGGTGAAGCGCTCTTTCGGTTTCTCACTGAAGGTTTTCCTGAGGACCTGTCGGGTTTCATCGGAAAGCCCGAGCGCTTCATCCTTCGGATCCCGGAAGCTTCCCCTTTCCGGATCGATCGGGGAGGCTTCTCCGGAGAGCTGATGTCCTGTCAGCAGCTCAGAGAAGATCACGCCGAGGGCATAGCGGTCGGCGGCCTCGTAATATTGCTGATCTCCTTTCGGTTCAGGGAGAGATGCGGCGAGCCTGTCGGGAAGCGGGATGCCGGGGATGGGGTATGTCCGGTTTTGTTCCGGAAGTTCGAACAAGCCGGCAGTGCCGAAACCCGTCAGGAAATGGCTGCCGTCCCGCCGGTACAGGATATTGGAGGGTGTGACGGATCCGTGAAAAATTCCCCGGCTGTGTGCGAAGGCCAGCGCATCGGCGATCGGCAAGAGCATTCCGGCGGCTTCCTGTTCGGAATGGGGCGTTCCCATCCGCTGCTCCAGGCAACCACCCTCGGCATATTCTGTGATGATATAAGGTCCTTCGTCGCTTTCACCGTAATCAAAGATCTTGACGATGGAGCCGTGGTGAAGGGCGGCGACAGCTGTGGCCTCATCCCGGAAGCGCTGCCGGGCTTCCTTGCAGACCTCGGGAGGGAAAGCGTTCTCGTCAAGCACCCGCATCACACAGACGCGATCCAGTTTGGTGTCCCGCACCTTGTAACTCCGTGTGAAGTACCCCTTCCCCAGCGCTTCGATTATCTCATAATTCCCGACCGTCTTCCCCATCTGAAATGCTATCTCCTATCTCCTATCTCCTATTTCTGATTTCTTATTTCTTATTTCTGATTTCTCCTGTTTTTCCCCAGCAGCATCACCTTCACCGTGCTTTCTCCCTCCGGGACCGGCACCTTGTTATGGATCGCGGTCGCTTCTCCTTCGGGCTGTTCTTCGGGCGTTTTATGGAAGATGATGGTGGACTCGTCCCCGCCCGGGGAAAGGGGCGCGAGCATCCGGGTGAATTTCAGTGTCATGCGGGAACCCAGCCGGATGGCATCACCGTTGTTCAGTACCACCGGCATCAGTCCCGCCCGCTGTTCATTAACATAGGTCCCGTAACGGGAGTTCAGGTCGCGGATGGCGATCTGTCCGTTCACTTCTTCCAGCAACGCATGGTGCCGTCCGACGGCGCGGTCCAGCTGGGTGAAGACCACATTGTTGTCGGCTGCCCGGCCGAGGGTGAGCGGCAATGCGTTCACCCGGTAGACGCTGCCCACCAGGGACTGGTCATCGCTGTGGATCACCTCCAGCAGCGCAAGGGCTCCATCCGTACCGGCGGGATGACCGGGCGTGACAATGGGATTGGCGGAGGTCGCCGGGGAGTCGGTGTAAGCCGGATAGCTGACCGGCGGGATATAGACCGGGGTTTCCGTCTTTTCCCTGGATTTCTTCCGCGTCAGCAGGATCGTCAAAATCACCACTGCAGCGCCCAGTCCGCCCAGGGCCGCCCAGAGGACGGGACCCGGCCCGGACTTCTCCTCCTTCACCGCTTCGGGAAGCTGTGTCGGAGCGGCCGTCGGCTCGTCGGTTGGAATTTCGGTAGGTTCGGCAGTGGGCGCTTCCTTGATGAAGAGCATGCGGGAGGTGCGGGCCAGTTCCCGGTTCTCCCGGTCATAGGCGATGGCTTCCACGATGGTGGTGCCCGGGGTCACCTGACTGCTGTCCCAGCGCAGGCTGTAGGGGTAATTGACTGCCTTGCCGAGGGACTGCCCATTGCAGAAAAATTCCACGCTGGCTACACCGGTACTTTGGCTGATGAATTCCACGGAAAGGGGCACTTCGCCGCTCTGGGCGGAGCCTTCTTCCGGAGAGCGGAACTGCAGGATGGTGGGCATCACCGGCAGGCTTACCACACCGGAGCCCTTCCCGTAGGCGCTGTCCTTTTCGGCCTCCGCCAGCACGCTGTGCTCACCGGCACTGCGTTCCGTCTTGTAGCTGAGTTTATATTCATGGGAGAGCTGCGCATAGACCAGGTCGAAGGCGCCTGAAAGGCTCAGCTGCGGGCTGACTTTGCTGAAGCTCCCGCCGGAATTTTCGGCGATGTGCTGCAGCTCCCGGTCATCGGTCTTTTCGCCGATGGCGATGGTGAACACCGGGATGCTGTTCCCGGCGGCAAAATTCAGCACCTCGCTCAGCGCCCGGCTTGAGCAGCGTTCGCCGCTGGCCAGTTCATCTGTCCCGTCGGTGAAAAGCACCACCGCCCGGCGTCCCGCCGGCTGGCTCAGGGTCAGCTCCAGCCCCTCATAGAGGGCATCATACAGGCAGCTGCCTTTGCCGTTTTCCGGCTGCGCGCTGAGGGCGGCAGTGACGGAGGCGTTGTGGTCGGTGCTGAAGCGCTGCAGGATCGAGACCCGTTCGTTGAAGCCGAGGACGGCAGAGCTGTCCTCCCGGCTGAGCTTGCGCAGGAAACTTTCGACCGCGCCCGGATCATAGCTGTTTTGTCCCAGCATGGAGCCGCTCAGGTCCATCAGGAGGGCAATGCTCACCGGTTCATCTTCGGCTGAGCGGGCTTCGGTCAGGCTTTGGAGGATGGAGTCTTCGTAGACCTTGAAGTTGTCTGTGCCAAGCCCCCGCAGCGGCCGTCCCGCGCTGTCCTGTACGGAGACATAAAGGCTCACGGTGTAGCCGACTCTGTCGGAGAAGGGCACCGCGTTCGACCGCCGGATCTCCACCTCCAGCGTCTCCTGAGCCTGAACGGGGAATGAAAAGAAATGGACCAAAAGGAACAGCAGAAAGATGATCACCTGCATTTTTTTCATGTCTTGTCCTCAGATTGCAAAATTCAGAATTTATTTTGTAAAAAGTTAGGGTCAGTGTTCCCTTAAAATCAAACCTCATGTGAATCGGACACAGACCAATCCTTCAGTGTACGTTTTTCGGAATCGAATGCTGCGCCGATTTTATAACATTTCCGGACATCTGATAAATAAGGAAGTGCATAGCCCTTTTCTTCAATCTGCCGTAGGGCTTCTTCTGCGGTTCCGTCACGCTTGAATTCAAATATATAGATATATCCGGCAGTTTCCAGAATGCAGTCTGCTCTTCCATTCGCACTGTGAACTTCACAATGTACATATTGGCCAAGCAAGGTGAACACCAGATAAATCACTGTCTGGAAATCGTGCTCAAAACCGGTGCGGGAATCCGTGTAGGGAATGGACGCGAACAGAGCGGCAAAAACATCGCGAATGCCATCCACATCTCCCCGTTCGGCCAACCTGCGCAGTGCGGTAATGTCTTTTCCGGAACCGGTGCTGTAATTTTCAATATATTCCGGCATCAGACTGTTCAGAAAACCATATTTGACTTCTTCATTGGGAAATCCCAGCAGATATTCCCGGGTGACTGAATCGTAACCGATAATTGTCAGATAGCCGGTTTGATACAGCAGCGGAATGGGATTCGGATTATTCTCCCCGAAATCTGTCAAGGTACGGTCATCGGCATATATTGACTGATCTGATAACCTCCGAACGTCAAAATTTATCACCCGCAGCTTCTTTACCAGAAAAGACGGTGTTCCGGTTTCAAACCAGTATGAGCGGAAGGCACGATCGGATACAGCATTCAGGAGACTGAACGGGTTATACACTTTTTCACCCTTTTGATGAAACAGATAGCCATCATACATTTTCCGGAGCGCATCAACACATTCCTTATAAGTAAGATTCTGACTTTCAGCCAGAGAGCTGATTTCCGGTGAGAAATTTTCCAGCATTTCCTGTTCCGTAATGCCGCAAATTTCCGCATATTTTTCATTGAGTGAAATATCATTCAGTTGGTTGATGTCGCTGAAGATGCTCACCTTGCTGAATTTGGTAACACCGGTAATAAAAACGAACTTGATGAATTCATCAAAGCTTTTCAGTGCACTGAAAAATCCTTTAAAAACCGCTTTGCTGCTCTCTTCCTGTTCCGGATCGTCCATTACATCCAGCAGCGGCTTGTCATATTCATCCACAAGGATCACACAGCGATGACCTGTCTTTTCATGGGCTGACCGCAGTAAATTTTGAAAGCGGATCGCCTGCGAAGCTGTTGGGTCTTCACAGCCAAATTGTTTTTCCCATTCTTTCAGATGAGCTTCCAGTACGCCTTCAAGCGCTCCGCTGCGCCGGTAATTGTCACGGTTGAAATCAATATAAAAAACCGGGTGAGCGATCCAGGCGTTTGGCTCTGCCTTTTCCAGTTCCTCAATGATCAGCCCGGAAAACAATTCCTTTCTGCCTTCCCAGTAAGCGCGCAATGTTGAAAGCAGCAGACTTTTTCCGAAGCGTCTGGGACGGCTGAAAAAGTACTGACGCCCCTCGTGAGCAAGCCGGTAAACAGCCGCAGTTTTATCGACATAAAGATATCCGTCATTTCGGAGACTCGCAAAATTCTGTATTCCTATCGGAAGTTTTCTTACCGTCATCACCAACCGCCTTGATCCCATTGATGCTTTTGTTTTACTTGATTATACATCAATCCGTGAAAGATATCTTAAATAAAAAATCGGCACATGGGGACAGGTCCATGTGCCGACAGAAGCTTCGGTCAATTGAAAAACATAACGGCACATGGACCCGTCCCCATGTGCCATACAAACTACAGGCGGATATAAAATCCGTAAAAGGCGTTCGACCCGTCGAGCACATAAAACACCATGCGGCCGCCGGGGATATACTGGTTCAGCGTCGCCTGGATCTGGGTGGTCTCGCCCCGTGCCACGGCATCGGTGATGGTGAAATAGGGACCGCTGCCCGGAGCCAGGTAATTGCTCCCGCGCTTGACCACCAGCTGGTAGGCACCGGCCGGCCAGGAGCGGTTGGAGAGATTTTTGATGGTCAGCGTCAGCGTGTAGGTGCCGTCGTGCTCGTCCTGAACATAAAAGCGCACCGGGGTGAGGTCCAGCGGCTTCATGTGCGGCTCGAAGTCCTTTTTCTCGTAGTGTTCAAAGACTTCTTTCTGGGCGGATACCGTGCAGACCCCCAGCAGCAAAGCGGCCAGCAGGCCGCAAATCATCGCGATCCATAAAGTTTTTCGCATAAAATTCTCCTTGTTAACAATTTCTTTATCCATTATAACGGAAAAACAGCAAAAAAGTTCACACTTTTAAAAATTTCCGAAAACTCATATGTACCGTTCACAGGCTTATCGGCCACGGGATTGTTTCCGATCCGGCGCACCGAAGCTGTGTCCGGTGGAAATGATTCCTTGTGGCTGCGAACCTGTGAACTTATCTCTTCCTTCTTCTTCATTTCTTATTTCTTATTTCTGATTTCTGATTTCCGATTTCTCTT
>CAYWGX010000029.1:0-18887 GCA_964457635.1 uncultured Leptolinea sp. | reverse complement strand
GACTGCCCTTTTTCCCTTTGACACCGATCGGATGGATCGGCATGAACCAGATGATATCGGTCCCCAGTGCTTTGATGCGGTCAAGATCGGGAATGACAGCGTCAAAAGTCCCTTCCGTAGTGTGGACTCGTACGTATATCGAGTAAATGATCTGATTCTGCAATTGTGGATCGGTGTTTATTGCCATGTTGGATTCTCCTTCTGCTTTACCCTGTTCCCTGTTAACTGTTACCTGTTGACTGAAACCTGATACCTGATACCTGATACCTAAAACCTGATAACTGTTCCCTGTTACATTTTACATTTTACTTTTTACTTTTTACTTTTTACCTTCTCATCAATTCTGCCGGCAGAGTACCCAGTTCCGGCGGAAGGAGTGCATTCAGCTCATCCTTCAGTTCGCGCAGATGGAACAGGCAGTCCCGGACGCGGGAGGAAGAGAAATTTTTGTAGGTATCCGGCACGTGGACGACCCGGAGGTTCAGCGAACTCAGAAACGGACTTTCCTGAATCAGCGTTTCACATTTCAGATCCGCCCGATCCATGCACACGATTCCGAATTCGGAGGCTATCTCCGGAATAAATTGCCACAAATGCTCCAGTTCCGGCAGTTTATCCGCACCCATCAGCAGGGAAAGATCTTCTCCGGCTTCCCGCAGCATGCAGAGCGTTTTATAGGTCTTGGGTTGGACGGGCTGATGCATCTCGATGTCGGTATAGCGCATCCATGGTCGATTAGAGGCGATCTGCGCCAGCATCATGATTCGGTCTTCATCGGAAAAGGCAAAGCCTTTCTTTTGTTCTTCCGTGATATAGACTGCTTTCGACGGGACGAATATCACCTCTTGTGCACCTGTTTCGTGCATGGCGTATTCCGCCAGGTCAATATGCGCCCGGGTGGGTGGGTTGAATGCTCCGAAAAATGCCAGTGTCCGTGCCATCAAGCCTCCGGGAATGGCTCGATGACCGGCGGCTTGTTCCGTTTGTGAGCAGAGCCGGCTTCTTTTGCGCGGATCTTCGCGTCGGTTTCTGCATCTCCGCAGCTGCCGAAGCGGATATATTCATGGATGGACTGGTAGGTCAGACCGAGTTTTTCTTCATCACTCATACCGGAAAGCCCGTCCGTCGGTGTTTTCTGAACAAGATGACGCGGCAGTTCGGGCATAGTCAGACCGACTTGAACTACCTCGACGCTGGTCAGACCCAGCAGCAGGGCGAAATCACAGGAGGTGTCCCCGTCCTTGGTGCAGTAACCGACGGTGGATTCGGAAAGGTTCCCGGTCCCTACCAGGCGTGCACCGAGATATTGTGCGATATAGCGCAGCGTAGTCATCCGCAGGCGCGGTCCGACGTTGACGTTGCTCTCCTTGTCGAAAGTGACAGGAAATTCTCCGTCGATGGGGCTGTCGAAACGCAGTTCTTCCAGCAGCGCTTCATGCATCTTGCCGATGTTGACAGTTTTTTTGTTGATCCCGAGGACCTTGCAGACCTCGATGGAATCAGAAATATCTTTCTGTTCACCATCGGGCATCATGACCCCATAAACATTTTCCGCACCCAGTGCCCGGGCACAGATGGCTGCGCAAACGGTGGAGTCTTTCCCGCCCGAAATGCCGATGACCACTTTGGAAAATCCCTGATTTTTCGCCAGTTCCGCGACTCCCCTGACCAGGTTGTCCCGTGCCAATTCTGCATTAAATTTGTACTCGCTCATTGTTCTTTGCTCCTAAATGGTGTGACGAGGCTCCGTGAACTGTCCTCGCCGTCACTCTTCACATTTTACTTTTTACTTTTTACTTTTTACCTGTTTATGAATGGCTCAGCATATGCAGCTTCATCTCATAATAATCCGGGCTCATATCCAGATAGTGCAGATGAGGATTTTCAAAACGCTGCTCCTCTGCCCAGATCTCATGATGCAGCTGATGACGTACACGTTCCGCGATGTCGGAGACCGCCTCCGGTTCAAAGGTACGTTTCCCGTTCAGGACCATGGGCTTTTGCATCAGTTTGGCTGTGCAGTTTTCATATTTATATTTCTTCCAGGGACGTTCCGGCGAGACGAAATCGTAAGGCTTGGAGAGATCCAAAGGTTCACCCTTTTTCGTCAGCAGGTCCGCGACGGCCCTTCCCTGATCGTCATAAATGCGGTAGACATCTTTCAGACCCGGGTTGGTGGTCTTTTCCACGGTATCGGAGATCTTGATACGCGGCTCCCATTCTCCGTTCTTGTTGACCGCGCACAGCTTGTAAACGCCACCGAAAACCGGCTCGGATCTGGCGGTGATCATCCGTTCACCGACGCCGAACACATCCACAGGGCCGCCTTGTTTAAGAATAGAAGTGATGCTGTACTCGTCCAGGCTGTTGGAGATGACGATCTTGGCATCCTTGAACCCGGCGTGGTCCAGGGCTTTGCGGGCCTTTTTTGCGAGATAAGCCAGGTCGCCGCTGTCCAGCCGGATTCCGTAGTTTTTGGATTCGACCCCCTTTTTCTTCATTTCATTGAAGACCTTGATGGCGTTCGGAACACCGGACCCCATCACGTCATAGGTGTCGACGAGCAGGATACAGTTGTTGGGATATTCTTCCGCGAACTTGCGGAAAGCTTCCAGTTCGTCACCGAAGAACATCACCCAGCTGTGCGCCATGGTGCCGCTGACGGGAATGCCGAATTTTTCTCCGGCCAGCACGGTGGCTGTCCCGTTGACACCTCCGATAGCACAGGCACGGGCACCGAAGACAGCTGCGTCATTGTTGTGCGCCCTGCGGGCACCGAAATCGGAAACGATCCTGCCTTCTGCGGCATGGACCACACGCTGGGCTTTGGTGGCGATCAGGCTCTGGTGATTGAACTGTGCGAGGATCTCCGTCTCAACGATCTGGGCTTCCACGATATCCGCAACAACAGTGATCACCGGTTCATTGGGGTAGATCACCGAGCCTTCCTCGAAGGCATAAACGTCACCATGGAAGCGGAAAGTCTCCAGATAGTTTAGGAACTCCTCGCTGTAAAGGTTCAGGCTGCGCAGGTAGTTCACATCTTCTTTGTCGAAATGCAGGTTGGTGATGTAGTCAACGATCTGTTCCAGCCCGGCGAAGATGGCGAAACCGCCGCCATCCGGGATCCTGCGGAAAAACACATCAAACGCCACTTTTGTTTCATGCAGCGCAACATTCTTGAAATAACCGTTTGCCATGGTGAGCTCATAAAGATCCATCACCATCGCCGGATTGTCTGCTAAAGGATACATTCCCTTCATATCTTTTCCTTCCTTCCTATATCCTATATCCTATTTCTTATTTCTTATTCCTCTGTCTCCGTTTCCTCTTCGAAAAAATACGGCTGGTAGGAAGTCAGAAACCGTGTCGGTATGCTGCCTTCCATGATGACGTCACTGCGCCCGTTTTCGATGAAATCGACGATTCCCTGGTCGTGGAAAAGGGCAATGAGGGCACCTTCCGCATAAGGAAGCCGGACCCGGATGGGCACCATCTTATCGAAGAGGGTCTCGACGATCGCATTCCGCAGCTCATCCAGCCCTTCTCCGGTCTTTGCTGAGATCAGGCAGGCATCCGGATCCGTTTGTGCGAGGAGCTCACGGGTCTCTGCTGGGTCTCCGTCGATCAGGTCTGCCTTGTTGAACACGTTGATGGTGGGGATGTTGTCAGCCTGGATCTCCTGCAGGGTTTGCTTTACGGATTCGAATTGTGCTCCGGCGTTGTAGTGGGATACATCGATGACATGCAGCAGCAGGTCTGCTTCATTGATCTCTTCCAGTGTGGATTTGAAGGCCGCCACCAGATCTGTCGGCAGTTTCTGGATGAAGCCGACCGTGTCGGTCATCAGGCAGACCCGGTCTCCGGGCAGGATGACGCGTCTGGTAGTCGGGTCCAGGGTCGCGAAAAGCTGATCGGCTGCGTAAACCTCGGCATCCGAGAGTTTGTTCAGCAGCGTGGATTTCCCCGCGTTTGTATAGCCAACCAGAGCGACAACGGGAATGCGGGAGCGTTTTCGCTGGACGCGGTAGCGTTTGCGATGCTCGGAAAGGGCTTCGATTTCCCGTTTGAGAATGGTAATGCGTTTGCGGATCTCACGTTTGTCCACTTCCAGCTGGGTCTCACCGGGACCGCGCAGACCGACTCCGCCGACACTGCCGGAACGCCCGGAAGCACCGCCTGTCTGCCGTCCCAAATGTCCCCAGGCATGGGAAAGCCGCGGCAGCCGGTATTCATTTTGCGCCAGTTCCACCTGGAGCCTTCCGGCTTTGGTGCTGGCATGCTGGGCGAAGATATCGAGGATCAGCGAGGTGCGTGCCAAAACTCGGACCTTTTCGACTAAGCGTTTGGAGAGCTCCCGCAGATGCCGGGGCGTCAGTTCATCGTCGAAGATGATCACGTCTGCCAGTGTTTCTTCTGCGAGTGCCTTGATCTCCTCCACCTTCCCGGTGCCAACATAGGTTGCTACATGCGGCCGGTCCAGTTTCTGACTGGTTTCACCGACTACTTCCAGTCCTGCCGTGTCTGCCAGCAGCGCCAGTTCTTCCAGACTGTCTGCTGTGTCCATCAGCTGCTCGGAATCCTTGATCTCCGCAGCTGCCAAAAATGCCCGTTCTTTGGGCGGTTTAGTTGTTATCATTTCACCTGCACTCATGGGGTCAATTATATCCCGATAATCATATGACGACTGCGAATCATGAATGAGACACTGCGTTGGGAATCAGCTCCCGCTCACCCTTCACCTTGGTAACGGTACAGAAAGGCAGTCCCTGTGTGCGTCCAATTGCGAAGAGGTGAGCGCACAAGTGGACGGTTCTCTTGTGCAGGCTGCGCTGCAGCAAGAAAACCGTCCCCGTTGTGCTTCGGGGAAGAGGCTTCGCTGCGCTCGCCCCCTCGTGCTTCCTTCTTCATTTTCATTGATAATTGTTATTCTCCTGCTTCGAAAGGTTTGAGAATGAGATATAATCCAGTTATGGCAAAAATCATTGACCTGACCACTACGCTGAACAGAAAGACCACTGAAGAAGAGGTTTTTTCCCGTTCTCATTATGATGTGGAGATCATCAAGCTGCAGGGATATGACAATTTTTACAGTCTGATGGACCGGCTGAATCAGCGGGATGCCTCCGGACAGGGAACGCAGCGGATGCTGCTGGTATGGCCGGCTCGGGGACGGATCCTCGAAACACCCATGGAGTTCGGACGATTGCGGGCCTGGGCTGTTCGGAATCATTATGAGATCGCACTGGTCATTTCGGGTGATGACGTTTCTCTGAAAATGGCGAAAGAACAGGGAATCCCCGCGTTTAAGAGTATTTCGGAAGCCAATGAAGTGAAATGGCAGTCACCGGCAGAGCTTCCGGAAATAGAAGACCCTGCAGAGCGCAGCAGAAATCTTGCCCTTTTGCGGAAAGATATCGAACAAGCACAGCGGCCGAAGACATCGGTTGGACTCAGACTGCTGTTTACCCTGTTGGCGCTGGCTTCGATAGCGCTTGCCGGTTATGCCATCATTCCGCATGCGCGGGTCGATATTACCCCTTACCTGACAAAGAAAAGCATCAATATGACGATCTGGACGGATGACCGGCTGGATACACCGACGCTGGCAGGCGGGATCCCGACAGTGGAAAAAAAGCTGGAATTGTCTCTGACTGCTGTGGTCCCTGCGAGCGGGCGGGTGAAGATCGAATCCGGAATCGCCGTGGGTGAGATCACGGTCCGCAATACCTGCGACCGCATCTATGCCTCTTCAGCCGGCGTACAGGTCGGGACCTCGGAAGATTTTGACCAGGGCATCAATTTCATCACGCTGGATGATGCGATCCTGGATCCCGGAGAGGAACGGACACTGCGTGTCGAGGCTGTCCGCGGTGGGGAGGCATGGAATCTTCCTGCCGGTTCGATTCGCTATGCGGAGTACCCAAAATCCCTGTGCTGGGAGGTGCGGCAGACGAAACCAACCGCAAACGGTTCGGAAGGGGTATATGCCGCTCCGAATGACGCAGACCGCCTGGCTGCACGGGAAAATATCAATGCTCAGATCAAACAGGCCGCACTGGATGCTTTGGCAAACGACCCGGAAGGAAACGATTTGATCCCGCTCGGAGAGCCCGTGGTGACAGCAGTCAAGCAGGAGCAGATCCAGCCGGATCAGGGGTTTGCCTCTGAAACGTTGACGATGCGGCAGACTCTCGAAGTCAGCGTCCGCACTGTGCGTCGTTCTGATATGGAATCGATCATCCGCGGACAATCTGCCCGGATGAATCTGCAGTCCGCAGGCATGACAGGCTATGAGATCCTCTCCGGTCCCCGGGAGGAAAACGGACTTTCCACCTGGTCGATCCGGGCGGATTACCTGGTTTACGAGCCGCAGACCAATGAAGAGGCTCTTCGGATCATGCTGAGGGGAAAAACGCTTGCTCAGGCAAATGACATCCTCAAAACTTTGGAGCACGTGAAATCTTACAACATCACGATGCTGCCTTCTAAACTGAGAATGATGCCGCTCGCTGCGCAGAACATTCGTGTAAACATTTATCCCGCTGTGGAGGCTGAACCATGATGAAGGTCATTCTGGCTGTTGATCCCGGAGAAAAGAACATTGGACTTGCAAAGTCTGATCCGCTGGGGATCGGTGCCACGGCACTGTGTGTGATCCGGCATGTGCAGATGGAAAAGGATGCGCAGACAATCGCAGAAAAAGCCCGGGAATGCGGGGCGGAGCGGATCCTGGTGGGACAGCCGCTGAATGCAGACGGAACAGAAGGACCAAAGGCACGGCATTCGGCAAAACTGGCTGAGGCCATCAGCCGGTATTTTGAGGGTGAAGTTTTCCTTTATGATGAGTACGGCAGCACGATCGAGACCCGGGAGCGCTTCAGGGAGATGGGCGTCCGCCGTTCGAAGCGTCTCGGACATCTGGATGCCAATGCTGCGCAGACGATTTTGCAGCGTTATCTGGATGATGCGTATTATTCAGGCAACAGGTAAAAGGTAGAATGTAAAAAGTAAAATGTAAAAAGTAACAGGTAAAAAGTAAAAGGTAACAGGCAACAGGTATGAAGAAACGCTATCTTTTGATTCTTGCCGCAGGTGTGGTCGTTGTTCTCATTATGATCGGATTCATATCTTTTCGGAATCGCGTGGCCCGGACGGAAGAGGTCCTCGGGCTGCCTGCGGGAGAACTGGGGACAGTGCAGCGGGTGAGGCTGGCACTTCAGGCTTCGGAAATGCTGGATCAGTTTACTGCGGCTGTCAATCCGGAAAAGGATCGCTTTCTGCTGGAGATCGAAGCGGGGGAAGGGGTTGCCTCTGTGCTGGCAAAAATCGCTGAAGGGTTGGAGATGGATCCGGAAGCGATGCGGATCTATTGGGTTTATACCGGTGCGGATCGTCTCATCAATCCGGGACGCTATGCACTCAGCGGATCACTGACGATCCCGCAGATCACGGACCTGGTGACGGCTGCCGGAAATTCGCTGGTGCGATTCGCTTTCTTTTCCGGGATGCGTTTGGAGGAGATCGCGGAGCTGATCGACAGCTATGAATTTTCTTTCAGCGGGCAGGATTTTCTGGATGCTGCGCGTGACTATTCCCCGGAACTACACCCGGCGGGAATGAGCTCTCTTGAGGGGTATTTTGTGCCCGGAATCTATGAGATGAGCCGGGATATCTCACTGGATGCTTTTTTGAGCAATTTTGTCAAGGTCTTTATTCGGCGGGTCCGGGAGCCTTATGAAGCAGCCTTCAATGCCAACGGACTGACGCTGCATCAGGCAGTTATCCTGAGCTCGATGATCGCCCGGGAGGCGATGTCTGCCTCGGAATATGGCACCATTGCTTCGGTGTTTTACAACCGTATCCGTGCCGGGATGAAATTTGAAAGCGACCCGACTGCGCAGTATGCGATCGGCTGGGATGAAGCGAGCGGCTCCTGGTGGAAAATACCGCTGACAGCTGCCGATGTGGCGGTTTTTTCGCCGTATAATACCTATGTTACGGATGGGTTCCCTCCGGGACCGATCTGCAGCCCGGATACAGCGATTTTTGCAGCAGTGGCTGACCCTCCCCAGACGGATTACCTCTACTTCCGGGCGAAATGCGATAACACGCCTTATCATAACTTTTCCCGGACGTATGAGGAGCATGTGGGGTACGGGTGCAGGTGAAATCAGAAATAAGAAATCAGAAATAAGAAATAGGTAATCAGAAATAATGAAGAAGGAAGTATTAGACGGGAAGAGATGATGAGGAAGCCATTAATACAAATTGAGGCTGAGCGGCCGATGCGGAAGAATGAGACGGCAGCCAATGTGATTTTTACGCTGCTGTTTGTGCTGTTGACGGCCCTGAGTGTATATCTTTTTGTACGCTGCACGCCGTATGGAGTGGGACTGGTCAGTGATTCGGTGAATTACATCAACGGGGCCCGGTCCATCGCGGAAGGAAACGGTTATTATCGTGAAGGCGGCGCGGGAGAACTGAAGCCCATCACCAATTTTCCGCCGCTTTATTCGATCTTTCTTTCGATCCCGCTGTATTTTGGGATGGAGTGGCAGCTGGCGGTCTGGTGGGTCAGCCTGATTTTCTTTGTCCTGAATACGGTGCTGATCGTTCGTGTCGTCTGGCTGGCAAGCGGTTCCCGCTGGGCGGGACTGCTGGGCGGTGCTTTGCTGCTGAGCATGAGGCCGTATCTTTATTATCAGTTCTACGCGATGTCGGAACCGGTTTATTACTTCTGTACATTTCTGGCTTTTGCCTGTATGCTGCGCGGCTATCGGGAAGGAAAATTTCTGTGGTGGCTGGGCTGCGGGATCGCCTGCGGCGGTGCCTTCCTTGCCCGTTATATTGGGATCGTCTCTCTTTGTGCGATATTCGGTGCGATCGTTGTCTTTTGTCGGGGAAAACGGGGCAGAGCCTTTGCCGGATTGTTTTGCGGGTCACTGCCGCTGATCGCTGCCTGGCTGGTGCGCAATGCACTGGCAACCGGGAATGCTTCCAACCGGCAGATCCTTGTCCATCCCGTGACGGTGGATGACCTGAGGCATGGGGTGGTTATTTTGTGGCGCTGGCTTTGGCCTTCCCGTTATGGAAATCTGGAAACACCCGTGAACTGGATGCTCTGGGTGACGGTCGGGGCGTTTGCCCTGATGATCATCTTCTGCATCGTGCTGATGATCATTGCCGCAAGAAGGAAAAAGGCCTTTTTCCCTGCAGCGGTAAGTGTCTGGACCTGGCTGCTGTTTATCATTGGCTATAACCTGTTTGTGATCCTGACGATCTCCCTGTTTGACGCTTCGGTAAACATCGAGGAGCGTATTCTCTTCCCGGCGTTCATGATCTTTTTCCTGATCCCGCCGGTTCTCTTCGGCTGGCTGCTGACCCGCAGAGACTACCTGCCGGCGCTTCTGCCTTTCGCTGTGACGGTTTGCTTTCTGGTAATTTTCGTTTTGGATACGCTTCCGCATCTGGATGACATGGCGGAACGCGGTTATGGCTGGGGCTGGGAAGGCTGGAATACCTCACCCGCCATGCAGATCATTCGCGAACTGCCTGAGGATAAGATCCTCTATTCCAACCAGATCGAGGCTGTCAACCTGTGGGCTGGACGGGGCGCATATGCCCTGCTGGACCCGGTTGATCCCTCCAGTGAGCAGGTTCGGGAAGGATATCACGACACGATGAATGAAATACGCCGTCAGGTCAATGACGGCGAAGCGGTGCTGGTTTTCTTCAATATTGGGTCCTGGGTCGGGACAGGCAATAACTGGGTGACAGAGCTGGTCGAGGGTCTGCCCTTCATTTACCGGGATACCAGTGAATGGGTCATCGGAAAGAGTGGGTCATAACTGAAAAATCGGGGCAAAGCCCCGATTTTTCAGTTATGAACTTCTTCCCATTGATATACCGGATGGGCGTGACGGACTGCTTTTTCAGCCAGGTCAGCGAAATACTCTCCGGTGTGACGGCCTGAGGTACCGTCGGTGAAGGTGCATTCGTCCAGGATGAACTTCACCCGTTCCGCATGATCGGTTTCCGGATGGGTCAGATAGAGATCCAGCGTCTCCCGCAGCTGTTCTTCATTGTAGACCACGCGGCCGGCTTTGGCATTGCGGTAGCGTTCATGGGTCGGCCATTCGCCGATTTCGGAAAGGGAAAGGCAGAATTTTTCCGGTTTGTTCCATCCGCCGGGAGCGTCGATGCAGATGGCGACGATGGGGCGGTCATGGATGGCGGTTTCCACCACCATGGTGGAGTAAACCGTGCAGAAAACATCGGACCAGGCCATCATGGAATCCTTTTCCGGCATGTCTTCCCCGGAATAAAAACCAAGATCTCCGCCCAGGGCTACCGGTTCGATGAGGTGGATGTAGGGCTTCCTTTGAATTAATTCGCGTATCTTTTTTGCTTCTTCCTCGAACAGGGAGCCTTTGATGAAGTGGTTGGGGTGCAGGCGGATCAGCAGTTGGGAGGGTTCCGCCAGTTTGTCTTCGGATACCAGTTTTACCAGTGCTTCGATGTCCTGATAGTTGGGCGAGAAGGTGATGAAGGAGCAGGCAAAGGAGATCAGCTTGCGGTTCGGGTCGAGGTCATGGAGTTTGAAGTATTCCTCCCGGCTCATGCGCCAGGTTTTGCGGAAATAGCCGTCATAGGTCGGGATGCCGCCGATGTTGACCCGTTCCGGGTTCCAGTCCGCACCGTCCACCAGTTCACGTTTCTGTTCAGCGGACCAGCAGTTTGCCCATTGCATCGGGGCACCGGGCAGACGGTAGGAGCTGGGGTTGTCCCAGCCGATCACAGCCAGGCAGGTCTCGATGCCGGCAGCTGCAGCTTCCCGGAGCAGGTAGCGGTCCAGACGCCATCCGGCTGTGCTGGCGATCACCAGGTCGGGCTGATATTTCTCGAACAGGTCACCATAAATCTGCGTGGTGTATTTCATCTGACTCTTGACCAGGGCTTTGCGGGCGTCGGCAGATTTGCGCAGCTGTTTGACCTTGGAGCGGATCATTGGCATGCGCACCAGTTTTTCCGTCATGGTGGATTCATGTCCGCGCTGCCGCAGGTGGCAGTCGATGGCGGTGGTGTTGACTTTGTCCGAACCGCCCATCCAGCGCAGGAAGTGCAGCCAGTACTGGTCGGTATGGTCGACTTCATTAAAATATTTTTTGCATTGGTCCAGGCGGAGTCCTTCGACATAGAGATTCGGTTGACCGAATTTTTCCTGAACTTTATCGGTGACGCCGTCATCTGTGAGGATCACGACCTTGATTCCCCGGTCGAGCATGGTCTGAACCACGTCCGTCTGTAAAAAATAAACGATCGCCAGACCGTGGTCCGCGCTGATCATCACACATCGTTGTTTTTTGTTTTTATCCATAGGTTTATGATAGCACAAAATGAATTCACAGAGAGGTTTCGCCGGGGAAAAACTGATACAGATGTCTAATTTTCAGCAGTGTATGAAATAAACACTGCTATTTTGTCCTGTTTTAGGTTGACGCCTGCGAATTTTCCTGTATCATAAAATATATACAGTTGATACAGGAGGTGTAAGATGGAGAATTATCAGCCGGAAGTGAATTATACAAATCAAAATACTGCAAATAAGAAACCGAAAAAATCACCGAAAGCCGGGATCATTGCCCTGGTCGTGATCATACTTCTCTGTTTGGCATTCTTATTCTTCAAACCGGTCTACCTGATGAAGGGGCTCGGTCAGCAGGAGATGGGTGTCAAGATCCGTGCCGGTGAGATCGTCGATATCGTCGGTCCCGGCGGCATTTACAATGACTTCGGACTTTATGTGAAGCTGGAAAGCTATAATATCGAAGGTGTTACCTTTGATGTAGCCGACGATGAAGTGTTCACGAAGGATATGCAGCCGGTCTTCGTTGAGATCCGCGGGCAGGTGTTCCGTCCGTCGCTGACCAGCATCAAATCCGTCGGTTCTGACGGTACGGTCAGCTATTTCACCAAGGACGAAATCGCGCGGCATTACGTGAACTACAGACAGAGCTATGTGGACAACAATGTTCTCAAGGAGCAGATGGACGGTTTCTCCCGTCAGGCGATGAAGGTCTGCGTCGGTCAGAATGATCTGCGCGGCAACGCGGTCGCGGAAGGACGTGACACCCTGCGGAACTGCATTGAAAACGAATTGGAAAAGCTGACCAATGAAGTCGGTATGTATGTCAACAATGTGGTCGTGACCGATGTGCAGGCTTCCGAACAGGCGATGGCCGTCATCAACGAGACGAACCAGTATCTGCTGGATGCGGAAAAGGCAAAGGCCCAGGCACAGAAACTGGAAGAAGAGGGAAAAGCCAACGCTGTTCAGAAGGAAGCTGAAATTCGTGTGCAGCAGGCTGCCCAGCAGGAAACCGCCCGCCAAAAGGTGACGCTGGCAGAACTTGAAGAGAAAGAACTTATTGCCCGCCGGGAAGTGATCAAGGCCGAGAAGGAGAATGCGATCCTCGAGCAGGAACTGAACGCTGAAAAGGCAAAAGCCGCGGAACTGCAGGCCCAGGCTGATCTGGCACGGGAACGGCTGATGGCGCAGATCTATGATGAAAACCCGGGTTACTTTCAGCTGAAGGTCTCCGAGCTGAATGCCTCTGCCATCAAGACCACGGACAAGTTCATCATCGTGCCGGAAGGCGCCATGCCGCAGCTGGTCCTTGGGAAAGATGTGATCCCGACGATGAATGTGGGCAGCACCGGGACAGCTTCTTCAGATTTGGATTTGACGACATTATTCAGCGGCGAGTAAAATCCCTGTTTTATTCGCATAATCTGACAAAACTGCGTTAGAATTGGACTAACGCAGTTTTTTTAGGCAGTGAGGTCGGTATGTATCAGATATTTATTGTGGAAGATGAACTTCTCATTCGGCAGAGCATCCGCAATGCGATCGAGAAAATGTCCGGACCTTACGCTTTGTGCGGGGAAGCCTCCGATGGAGAGATGGCGCTCGCCATGATGCAGGATCTGATGCCGGATATTTTGCTGACCGATATCCGTATGCCGTTCCTGGACGGTTTCGACCTGATCAAAAACTGCAAGGTGATGATGCCCTGGCTGAAAGTGGTCATCATCAGCGGGTTCGGAGATTTTGAATCTGCACAGAAGGCTATTTCGCTTGGCGTGGATCAATACCTGCTCAAACCGGTGCGGCAGGCCGATCTGGTCCGTGTGATCGAAGAGATGGCAGAGCGGATCGAAAAAGACAAGGCCGGCCGTGGTACTGCGATACCGGATGGATTGGATGAAGACGAGGTGTTGAAGGTCCTTCGTCAGCATCTGCTGCGGCAGCTGCTTTATGATGAGGCAGATACCGGCAAGCTGCTGGATCGCATGCAGCGGCTGAAGCTGGATATCATGCGGAAGCATTATCTGGTGGCGGTCTGTTCCTTTGATTCCCCGCATGCGGACCATCAGCTGCTGGAAAACACGGTCATGAAAGTTCTCAATGAAACCGGGATGCTGATGGTGTATTTCAACAACGCGGACCGCATGACGATGCTGGCTTATGACAATGATCCGGAAGCAATGAATGAGCGGGTCTACCGTTTCATCAATATTCTGCGTCACGAGCTGCAGGATGTCTGCCCGGTGATCACGACGGTCATCAGCAATGATGTGCAGCGGCTGGGCGAGATCAGTGAAGCCTATCGGACCGCCTATGGATTGCTGAAAACCGTCAGCAGCGTTGCCGCCGGACAGGTGATCAATGTCAGTGATACGGCTCAGGTTTCGGCCAATATTTTCCGTCAAAATACGCCTTTTTATGATGCATTCAGGCAGAAAATTCAAAATGTTGATTCAGCGGATGCGGATGAAATTTTGGATGAGATTTTCCGCTCTCCTGCGGGAGAGCAGTTCAACAGCCGGCTGATGCGCTACAATGCGCTGATTGCTTTGGTGAAGATCGCGGTGCAAATGATCGCGCGGACAAATCCGGATGCGGATGAGAAAGATATCGCCGCAGAGCTCAGCAGTCAGTTTGATATTTTGAAAGGTGCAGGGAGCAAAGCCGGCTTCCGCGAGACAGCAAAGGAACTGATCCAAAAGGCGTTGAATGCGAAAAAGGGGGATTCGGGAGAGATCAAAAATCATCATGTGATCTCACAGGCAGAGGCTTATCTGAAGGAGAATTTCTGCGATCCCAATATATCGCTTATCAGTGTGGCGAACCATGTGGCGATGAGCGCTGCCTATTTCAGTACTGTCTTCTCACAGACCACCGGGCGTTCGTTCATTACTTACCTGACTGCGTTGCGTATAGATAAAGCGAAGGAGTTGCTGTCCACCACCAACATGAAGCTCTCCGACATTGCTCTTGAGATCGGCTACAATGAGCCGAATTACTTCAGCCATGTTTTCCGCAAATCTACCGGCATGACGCCTAAGGAATATCGGAATACGAAGTAAATTACAGACTGTATTTTCTTATTCTTTTGCTTGCGATTTCGTAAACTTCTTCGTCTTCTCGCATGCCTATCACTATCACGATCATTTCTGATTCTGTGCGGATAAGCTGATAGACGATACGAATACCATATGCACGCAGTTTAATTTTGTAAAAACCCGAAAGGTTGATGCCGTTTTTATGTCCCAATGGTTTCCCGTAACCGCCCTCTTCAGCAGATAAAGGATTTTTTGATACCTTCTCTAAGGATTTATCAATAACAAGCTGCTGGGTATGATCCAATAAACGATAATCTTTTTCAGCTTCGCAGGTATTTGATATTCCATTTCATTCAAACTCCACATCCCCAATGCTATCTAATTCTTCTTGTGTAATACCAAGTCGTCTTCTCATTTCATCTTCAGAAATCAGAGTTCTTGGGTCATAATTAGCCATTCTTTCAATAGCTATCGTGAGAAGTTTATAATCGTTTAACTCATCCATGATTTGTATGTATTCGTCAGGTGAAACAAGCACTACTTCAGGACTATTGTTTTTCATGACAACTTTGGAGCCGTTTTTTTTGACATCAGAAAAAATTTTTCCGGCCAGTCCGCGATTAAATTGTGAAATAGGCACGGTTTTGGTTACAGCGTTAATGACGGATTCCATTATATTCTCCTGTACGTATTGATCTTTTTGCTGTTACTATAACATAGAAATTTATAAGTTAATTTACTGTTAAAAATGTCGGTTATTTTGTCAATAACCTCTTTGATTGATGATCTCTTCGGTAACGGTGGAAGGTTCAAAATAGGTTTCCGCGACGTAGGTATATTTCCGCGGTGTTTCTCCCCGTTCGATTTGCTCGATGAGCGCACGGACGCGCGGTCCGTGATTGGGGTTGCATTCTACATCAAGATTGATCTCACCGTCACGAATAAGCCGCAGTGCGTCCCGGCTGGCATCAAAAGAGATGATCGTCACATCTTTTCCCGGCTGAATGCCGTTTTCTTTCAATGCTTCGATTGCGCCATAAGTCATGTTATCGTTTTCTGAGTAGATCACATCGAAATCAATCTGTTCCGAAAGAACTGATTTGATCAATTCCTGCCCTTTCGCCTGAACAAAATCGCCGGGGGCCTGAAATACGAGTTTCCATTCAGGATGTTCAGACAGCCCCTTCTCCAACCCTTCGGTGCGTCCGATTTGGGCACTTGAGCCGAGATTTCCCTGAAGATGGACGATTTTGAGTGTCTCCGGCAAATTCCGTGACATCCAGTCTGTCGCAATTTCACCTTCACTGAGGAAATTACTGCCGACCCAGCAGGTAAACAGGTCCGGGTCAGAGACTTCTATTTTCCTATCAACGATGATCACCGGAATTCCGGCGGCTTTGGCTTCAGCTAAGATCGTGTCCCAGCCCTGTTCGGTGTTGGGCGCCAGGACGATATAATCCACGCCCTGGTTGATAAAATTCCGGATAGCGGTGATCTGTTTTTCCTGTTTTTGCTGGGCATCGTCAAAGATCAGACGGTATCCGTTTTCCGGAGAAAAGGCTTCCAGCATACTTTGGGTGTTCCCCTTTCGCCAATCGCTTTCTGAACCCAGTTGTGAAAACCCGACAACGACCAAAGGATCCTGTTCTTCTGGTGTTTCATTTTTCTGTACCGGCGAGCAGGAAGGGAGAAGAAAAATCAGAAATAAGAAATCAGAAATCAGAAATATGAAATCAGAAATCAGAAATATCATCTTTCGCCTGCATTTCAAAAACAATTTAAGCTTTATCTTTTTTTCAATCATTATTAAATCTCCTGAACTTGCCTTTCTTTTTCCTCACACACAGAGGTATTCAATTCCAGCCACAGGTCACGAATCACCAGCCATTATTTCTGATTTCTGATTTCTCATGACTCCCTCAGCCGGAAGGGTCACGGTGACGGTCGTGCCTTCTCCCGGTGTGCTGGCAAAGGACAGCCCGTAATTCCGTCCGCAATACAGACGGATGCGCTGGTGGACGTTCCAGAGTCCGAAGCTGCCCTGCTTTTCCTGATAAAATCCATTCTGCAGCTGTTCCAGCTGTTCCGCATTCATCCCGGCACCGTTATCGTGAACCCGAAGCAGGATGTTCTCACCTTCTCTTTTTCCGGTGATCGTGATGAGTCCTCTGCCCCTGCGGTTTTTGATACCGTGATAGAGTGCGTTTTCGATCAGCGGCTGCAGGATCAGTTTGGGAATCAGGCGGTCCTGAATTTCATCGGAAACCTCGATCGAATAGGAGAGAATATCGCTGTAGCGGATCTGCTGTATCTCCAGGTACGATGCCGCCTGGGCAAATTCGGAATGGATCGTGTGAATATCCTCTCCCTCACTCAGGGAATTGCGGAAAAAAGTGCTGAGACTGGTGATCATGTTGACTACATCATCTTCCCGATCAGATTCTGCTAAAACAACAATAGAATCCAGCGTATTATAAAGGAAATGCGGGTTGATCTGTGCCTGAAGCAGTTCCAACTCCGCCTGATGAAGGGATCGTTCATTTTCGATTTGTTTGTTTACGAGCGTGGTAATATGTTCGGTCATATCATTAAAGGTCTGGTCGAGGATCTGCAGTTCTTCTATATTCGTTTCAATGGGTTCGGAGCGGGCAAGTTCTTTTGTACCGAAGCTCTTGGCCTTTTTTGTTAATTCACTGATGGGATCTGTGATTCGCCGGCTGATTTTCATGGAATACAAAAACAGGAGCAGGGAAAGGATCAACATGGCAAAAAATGAAGCGATGATCAAAAATGTGGATTGTCTGCCGAGATTATTGCGCAGCCGGGCCAGTTCCTGCACTTCATCATCGATGAAATCATGCATATATTGTTCGATCAGGGTGGTCAAGCCGGTTTCACCGCGGATGTTTTTTTCCAGCATTTCCATTCGCAGATCGTAAGATTCTGTTTCTGCTATTTCAGTCATATACATGCGGAGGTTGCGGCACATATAAAGCATGCTCTGGATCCGCCAGCGGTTATCAGGCAGGGAAGTAGCCAGTGCCAGCCGGTGCAGTACATCTTCTGCTTTATCCAGTTCTTCCATGGGAAGTTCTTCTGCAGAGTGTCCGCTTCTCGGTTCAATGACATGGTTGTACATGGCAAGGTCCAGCGTATCTTTAAATTCCTTATTAAAATCTGCTGCTGTTACGGCGCTTAGCATTGCTGTCTCATAACTTTTATCAATAGAAAGAAGCATCAGGCTGAACACAGCGATGATGAAGGCTAAAATCAGGAAAATCGGAAGCAGCAGCCGGTAAATTTGTTGTTTAAGGGAGTATTTTTTCATGATTGAATTGTACCAGTTTTCTTTGGATTGCAGCATAATCATCCTCTTCTGCCTGAGCTTCAAAAAAAATTATGGGTTTTAATAAAAAAATTTCATTTTTTTATCTTTTTCAGTAAATTTTCTGAAAAAGTTGCTGAAAACAGCGAAAAATTCTGAATGTTTTTTTTTGAAGGTCAGAATAAAATGAGGCTATGAAACAGTTCAATGGAACTGGCAATTATATGGAGGATAATTATGAAAAAACTTGTTGTTCTGCTTCTCGCACTGTCCATGCTGTTCTGTGCTTCCGTCGCTATGGCTGATACCATCACTGTCGGTATCGTCAACAACCCGCCGTCAGAATCCGGCTATCGTGCTGCAAACGTTGCTGACTTCGAACGTGTTTTCTCTGCTGAAAACGGTTACGATGCAAAAACCACCTACAGCCTGAAGAACGATGAACAGATCGCTGCCGCTCAGGCTTTCATCACCGACGGTGTTGACTACCTGCTGATCTCCGCTGCTGACACCACCGGTTGGGATGAAACTCTTGCTCAGGCTCAGGAAGCCGGCGTGAAAGTCTTCCTGTTCGACCGCATGATCGACTGCGATGCAAGTCTCTATGAAGCTGCTGTTGTCTCCGACATGGCTGAAGAAGGTAAGACTGCTGTCAATTGGCTGCTGGATCAGAAACTTGATGAATATAACGTCATTCATATTCAGGGTGTTATGGGCAGCGATGCTCAGCGTGGCCGCACCGGTGCTTTGGATGCACAGTTTGAAGCCGGCGTAATGAAACTCAATGTTCAGCAGACCGGTAACTGGAGTGCTGATGAAGCCAAGAAGATCGTTGAATCCGCGATCAACTCCGGCGAACCTTTCAACGTGATCTATGCTGAAAACGACGACATGGCCAAGGGTGCTGTCGCGGCTCTGGATGAAGCCGGTATCTCCCACGGTACAGCTGAAGGCGCTCAGGTTATCGTCATGGGCTTTGACTGCAACAAGTGGGCTCTGCGCGAACTGCTGGCCGGCAACTGGAACTACGACGGTCAGTGCAGCCCCTTCCAGGCTGACGTCATCGACGGCATGATCAAGACCCTTGAAGAAGGCGGCGCGATCGTAGGTCTGAACGATGCGAACCAGATCATCTCTGTTGAAAAGGGCTTCG
>CAYWGX010000028.1:0-18992 GCA_964457635.1 uncultured Leptolinea sp. | reverse complement strand
TCAGCGGCAGTGAGGCATATTCCAGCATCTGCAGCGCGATGGGTTTCATCTGTGCGGGGCCCAGTCCACAGTTGATGCCGAAGGCATCGACGCCCAGCCCTTCCAACAGTGCGACTTCACCGGGAACATCCCCGCCGGTCATCAGGCGCCCGCTCGCGTCATAGGTCATGGTGACAAAAACCGGCAGATCGCTGTTCTCTTTGGCCGCCAGTACGGCAGCTTTGACTTCGTAAAGGTCATTGATGGTCTCGAAATGGAGAATGTCTGCTCCGGCAGCTGTCGCCGCTTTCACGGTGCGGGCAAAGACTTTATAGGCTTCTTCAAAAGGCATGGTCCCCAGCGGTTTCAGCAGCCGTCCGAGGGAGCCGATGGAAAAAGCGATGAAGCGCGGTTCAGCCCCGCCATCCAGTTCGTCCGCATGTGCCCGGGCGCGTTTGGCGTTATCTACCGCCGCTTTGGCGATATTCTCTACGCTGTAAGTGCCTTCTTCCGGGAAGTTTAGTTCATTGCAGCCCAGGGAATCTGTTGTGACGATATGGCAGCCGGCCTGATAGTAAGAGAAATGTACTTTTTCGATGATATCCGGATGTTCAACATTCCAGCGTTCCGGTTCCTCGCCCGGCTGCAGGCCTTCAGCCTGCAGCAGCGTCCCCAGTCCGCCGTCAAAATAAAGCATCTTTTTGCCGATCAAACTCCGAATATCCATAAAAACCTCCATTGCTTAAACATCATTAGACTAATGTCTATTAAATGGTCTCTAATGCCTGTGTAATTGCCTGCGATAGTTGGTCACCGCATGATGTTGATTTAAATCCGCAGGTGACACCATTCAATAATTGGGAAATTTTTTCCGCATCCTGTCCTTCTACAAGTCTCCCGATACTTTTCAAATTACCATCGCAGCCACTTATAAATCTGACATTGTGTAAGCGTTTTTCCTCGTCTATATCGAAATATATGTATTGAGAGCAAGTCCCATGAGTTTTATATGAAAATTCCATAATGATTATTTCCTTTCAGTGACATTTAATATATTATAAATTCTTATAAGTCTTTTTGATCACATTCCAGATTAAACCCCCTTGCTTCCATTGCAAGTGATAACTCATCCGCTCTTCGAAATGCTGAAACAAAAGCCGGGATGACAAGCGGCAGAATGGCCTTTATTCGAGCCGATATTTTTCCGTCGGTGAAATCAGCCCCACGAGCAATTTGTGCTTTACGAATACGATCAAAATCAGCATAAAAAACAGGAATAAATTGTAATGCTATGCTTATGATCAGCGCAATTTCATGTACCGGAATTCCAATGAATTGTAGTGGTTTCAATAAGCGTTCAATTCCCTTCATTATTTCAACAGAAGTTGTTGTTTGAATAAAAATAATCGAAATAACCGTAATAAAAAATGTGTGTAATATTATATTCAATCCATTACGGAGACCTTCTTCTGAAATACAAATGAAGCTCAGTTTGTATAGACAGCTGTCTCCATTATAAAAAAGTGCATTCATGATAAATATCATTATAAAAAAACAGCTGAGACGTTTCAATAGTTTAAACACCTTGCGGTAATCTAAATTGCCCAAAATGATTAAAACTAAAATTATGGATCCGGACAATATAAAACAAAGTAAGCCGTTAGTTAACAAAATTAGAATTGAAAGCAAGATGAGAGCTGCGAACTTGATTGTCGGATCTATTTTATGAATCAGTGAATCATTATTTTGATAAAAAAAATCAATCATGAGGATTCACCTGTATTTTTCAATCAATTTACTAATAAATGCATCATATGACAGATTATCTGATAAATCCAAATCAATCATATCTGCAATTTCTTTGGTGTTTGGCATACCGATTCCATATGTATTCTTATTTTGGGTATTATACACTTCAGCCGGAGTTCCTATCTTGACGATATTTCCTTCGGATAAAACTATAATTTTTTCTGCAATTTCGCAAAGTATATCAGGATCATGAGATACAAGCAGAATCGTTGTCCCCTTACTATTCTCTTCTCTGAGAATTTGAGCCAAATTATTTTTATTATCCTGATCAAGGCCTGAAAATGGCTCATCTAATAATATCACTTCGGGTTCAATTGAAAGTGCACAGGCTACAGCCAATTTTTTTTTCTGACCTCCGGAAAGTGCAAATGGAGATAATGCTCTGCTCGAAGACTCGTTCGGGAATAATTTTTTTAAAATATCGAAAGTTTTCCTCTCAATTTCATCTGAAGTAAAATTGAGCATTTTCATACCAAATGCAATTTCATCATATATGCTGCTCTCAAAAAACTGGTTTTCCGGAAATTGAAAAACTACCTGGAGTTTTCTGCGGAAATTCTGCTGATCAAAATTATTACCGTAAATATCATTGCTCTCGAAATAGATAGCCCCACTTTGAGGTTTATGAAGTCCACCTATCGTTTCAATTAGTGTCGTTTTTCCGCTTCCTGCTTTACCGACGATTCCGATGAAATCTCCTTTTTGTATATTTAAATTGATATTATTTAATACAGCACCGGTTTGTGGATACAGTACGGAAACATTTTTTATTTCGAATTGCATATAGCCTCGGTCAAACCCTGGTTAGTCAAAGGACAATGATCTAAGATAATCCCATTATTTTTTAAATCATAGTATACACGAACCGGAAAGGGAATCTTAACTCCGGCTTTCGTCAGAAGATCAATATCTGTCAGAATTTTTTTAGGTGTATCTGCGGCAATGATCTGATGTTCTGCAATCAGCAAAATGTAATCAGCGTCAATAGCTTCTTCAGTTTTTTGTGTGACCATAATAATCGTAGAATTACTGGATCTTAAATCTTGTAAGCATTGAAGCATTTTATCTTTCCCATCAGGATCAAGCATGGATGTTGATTCATCAAAAATCAAAATATCATCTTCAAGTGCTAAAATGCCTGCAATTGCTGCTCTTTGTTTTTGTCCACCTGATAGAGATGAAAGATTTCTCTTTTCAAACCCCTGCAAATATACTTTACTTAATGCATTTTGAATACGATGAGCGTGTTCGGATTCTGGCACTTTATGATTACCCAAACCAAAACATATGTCGTCTTCTAAAATCGGTGACACAAATTGATTGTCCGGATTCTGAAATACGATACCGGAATGTTTCCGTAAATAATACAACCCTTTTGTTGTGGTAATATCTGTGTTATTAATAAAAATTTCGCCTTTATTAATTGGCAAAAGCCCCATGATTAATCTAACCAGCGTTGATTTTCCTGATCCATTTTGCCCGAGGATTACAGTAAGTTTCCCTGAAGGAATCGTAAAATTTATATTTTCGAGTACAGGATTATCTTTTGAATATTCAAAATTCAGGTTGCTTCCAACAAAAGTGTTCATAATATTTTCGAAAAATATCTATTCCGATTCGTGAATAATTTGATTGATTTGTTCAATACAGTTTCGTAAAAGAAAAGATATACTGTAATTATTTACACCTGCGATTTTGTTGTCACATTGATTCAATGGTATGAGTATTCTGATCGCTTTTGACTGTCCAACTGCTACTGAGATTTTTGGCGTAATTTCACCCATCAACGAATCTGCGATTACGATACCCAACGGTCCGATTATTATATCAGCTTTTCGGCATCCGACAATTACTGCGTTTTCTCCTGTTGCTCCATCATCAGCACCAGATTTCAGCATTGCTTGTGTAGCTAACACATTCGTTCCTACAGCATGTACTTTCAAGGCAGGAAAACTCTCTTTTATAATTTGTGTGAGTTGTTTTCCGATCCCGCCGCCTTGCCCATCGATAATAAGAATATTCCAGTCTTTCATTTGTTTACCCTCGACATTGATTTTACCACTGCTAAAAATTCAATATTTAATATTTATACACTTTTCGTGAACTATCTGATATCGAAACAATTCTCTTTTTCATGATTATTGCTGATTTATGAAAAAGAGTTATTATAATTATTAAGATTAAGTGAAACTTTTAATTGTTATCAAACGTTTGGAAATCAGAATCTATTTTTGAAAAATGATAAAATGGCGGGAAAAATGAATAAAATAATAAAAAAATTAGCTTTATCATTTTTGGTGATCATTTGTTTGTTTAGACATGTATCCGCAGAAACTCTTGCTCCGGACCGGTCTATACAAGTACTGGATTTATTGGCTATAGAATGCCAAAAAATCAATGATTTTTCATTTATGGCTCAAAATGGAGATTTATCTCAATTCGAAAGCATCAAAAAACACATTAATGTTACCATAAACAACATTACAATATTAATGAATGGCTACGACAATGATTCAATAAATAGATTATGGAATATGTATCATCAATTTTCTCAGAATGCAGATTCAGCCAGAATGACAGCAGAATACTGTTCATCGATCAGAGGTGATATTTACAGAAAAATCAGCAATGATGAAAAAATGAATCGACAAAACGATATTTTGAATTCTTATGAAGATTGTGAAAGAGCCGGATATCATGTTAATGGCGGAACATGTTTTATCGGGGGAAATAGCGTTTTTGATTCAGAAGGAAATCTGATCGGTTTTTATTATTCCGATTGCTTTGATGCACAAGGATTTCATCCCGGATCTTGCTGGGATTGCTTCTATGGCGCTGATAATGAAGGATGCATTGAAAAACCGTAAAATATGCAGTTAACCGGAAAAAACCTTGAATTTAAACACGAAAACCGTTCAAATCCTTTAACGGTTTTACTTTTATTATTTTTGTGTGTATTCAGTTTGTTTTTGCTGAAAGCAGTTGTTTCACAAACCATCGTTTCTCCTTGGCTTCCGACCGCGGTACCAACAAGAAACGCGATTTCATTTGCATTGGAAGCGGATACTTATTTTCGTGCCGGTAATTTACAGAAAGCAGCAGATTCTTATGCAGCAGCATCTGTTTTGGAACCTGACAACCCTGATTATGTATGGAAACGCGGCAGGTCTTTAATTTATCTTACAGGGTCACAAACCACAGACCAGGAAAAAGCATCCACATTGAGTGATGTCATTGCGACTCTGGAAAAAGCACTTGACAATTTCTCCGAAAATTCCAATATTTTTTCAATATTAGCTTTTGCCTATATTTGGTATGCAGATGCAGATCTTTGCGGTGCGGCAAATGTTGAAACGAACCAGGCATATGCAGAAAGTAATATTCGGCGAGCGGTTGAGTTTAATTCACGAAATCCGCTTGCTTATGCTATCTATTCAGAAATTTTATTAGCTCAATCCAATTATGTTCGAGCTGAACAGATGTTGAGTCAGGCATTAGAATATGGTACAAATGAAAGTACCGATTCGGACATTATGTTTGATGTTTATCGTGTTCAGGGAATTTTGCTGGAATCTTATGGTCAATATCGTTCAGCTATTGACGCATACAATCACGCTCTCGAATATTCTCCGAATATGACTTTTCTGCAAATCCGCATCGGTGTAAACTGGAGACAAATTACCGATTATGATTCTGCTTTGGAAATGTTTGCAAAAGCAGCACGAATCAATGATCAATTAGGGGTGAACGATCCGATGCCATATATTGCTATTGGAAATACATACTCTCAAACAGGTGATTTTTATGCGGCAGGTTTGAACATTAAAAAGGCACTCCAAATCAATCCGTATAACGCCGATGTTTATGGAAGGCTTGGAGTTAATTATTATAAGGCAAGAAATTACGAAGCAGCCATTGAAGCTCTCAGCTGTGTTGTGAATGGATGCGGCGCTCTTGCAAGCTGTAATGTAAGAGAATGCTTGGATGAAGGCGATCCGATTATAGAAATTGAAAAAATGCCTATCAGTGGTTCAACCGTTCCTTATTATTTTTCCTATGTTGGGGCTTTAGCATATATGCACACAAACGCGAATCGGTATTGTGAGGAGGCGGTAAAAGTTGCAAAAGAGATTGAAACAGTATATGGTGATGATCCTTCCGTAATGTCTATCGTAAGAGATGGACAAGCGATTTGTGCTTCATATGGCTATCAGTAAGAATTCTGTTTTCTGATGAGAGTGAAACAATGTTTTTTATGAAGGGGGATTAATTGAATGGTTATTGGAATCACAGGCGGAATTGCGTCAGGAAAAAGTGAAGTTTGCCGAATTTTAGAAAAACAGGGTTTTATACATATAGATGCAGACCATGTAGCTCATGAAGTTTTAGAACTTCCAGATGTGTTGGCTGAAATAACATCAAAATTCGGACATGAAATTATTTCGATTGATGATAATGGAAAAGAGCATATCGATAGAAAGAAACTTGGAAATATCGTATTTAATCAGCCTGAATTGATGAATGAACTTGAAAATATCACACATCCACGTATCGTTCAACAAATAAAGAGTATGATTAATGAAGGACAGAAAAATTTTGTAGTTGAAGCTATTGAAATCATAAATTCTGGACTAATCGATATTTGTGATGAATTATGGGTGGTGCATGCTGAACCGGAGCAACAAATCAGACGTTTAATGGAATATCGACACCTTTCTTATGATGAAGCCTGTTCAAGATTGAAAACGCAGGAAGATCATGATTGGGATGAAAATAAAGCTGACAGAGTTATTTATTCAACTGAACCCATAGAAAGCATGACAAAACAAGTTCTTTATGAATTAAAGCAGTTGCATTTGACCGAAAATAAGGAGCAATAAAATTGGAATCTATTATCAATGAAATAAAATTCATTGGACAACGGTTTACTGCGGAAAGTATCCCTGATATATTGCTTGTTGCATTAATGATTCTTATCATCATAAAGTTATTACAGGGTACTCGCGGATATAACATGATTCGAGGTCTGATTATCGCATTTGTCTTATTTGGTGCGCTAAGTTTGATCCCTAATCTGAATGCTTTTAATTGGGTTGTATCCAATGCTACTCCTGTATTATTAATCGCTATTCCTGTGGTGTTCGCACCGGAAATACGACGATCGTTTGATCGCGTCGGTGGTTTAAGTAATTTCAAAGAATTATTTTCATCTACCCCGAAGGAATCAGAATTGATGTATGAAGTTGCCGAAACAATCGGTGATGCATGTATGCGATTATCTAACCGAAATCACGGTGCGCTTATTGTCATGGAGTATTTAGATAACCTTGATAAAGAAATTACAGCCGGTGTAAATATAGATGCAAGAGTAAGTGTTGAACTTCTTCTTCAGATATTTTATCCCAATACACCATTGCATGACGGTGCTGTGATCATTCGTGATGGTCGTGTCTACATGGCATCGTGTGTAATGCCTCTCTCAGCAAAAAATTCACTTGAAAAGAACCCGGAAAGGCATTTCGGTCTTAGGCATCGTGCCGCATTAGGAGTAAGTGAAGAGACAGACTGTCTTGCAATAGTCGTATCTGAAGAAACAGGCAGCATTTCCCTCTGTCGGAAAGGAGCAATTCAAAGGGATTTGTCACCGAGAGAACTTTCAGACATTATTAAAGAAGCTTATATTAAACCAACGTCACAAACCTTCCTGGATTCTGTAAAACAAATCATCGGAAGCTGGGGGAAAAAAAATAAACAAACAGACGGGAAAAGCGAATGAAAAGAATTTTTTTACAAATATTAAAAGATATCCCGCTTATACTTTTGTCTATTCTTTTAGCATTTTTCATTTGGGTGTTTGCGACGATGACATCCGACCCGACGGAAGAAGGCAGGTTTTCCCAGACGATCACCATTGAAACTGTTGGTTTGGATGAAAACTGTATGATAACCAGTGGCCTTCCTACAAGCGTTTCTGCAAATTTACGTGCACCAAATTCTGTTTGGCGTCGTATCTCGATGGAAAGAGTACAGGGAAAGGCTGTTCTCGATGTTTCAGGACTTGGCCCGGGAACTTATCAGATTCCGATAGCAGTTCAAATCGGAATTTCACCGGTACAAGTTATTTCAGTCACACCGGGTGTAGCGACAATAACCATAGAACAATATGAAACAAGAGAATATCCAGTTATTGTTGAAGAAACCGGTGATATACCTACAGCTTTTCGTGCTGATGCACCTGTTCTTTCCCAGGAAACCGTAGAAATTTCCGGTACGGTAACGCAGCTTGATAAAATCAGCAAAGTTGCAGTAAATTTGGAACGGAATAATAATACGGAGACGATAGAAGAGACTCTTCAGGTTAATGCTTATACGGAAGAAGGAAGAATCATCCGGGACGTGACCATCAATCCGGATAAGATAAAAGTCACAGAAGAAATCAGAATGCGTGGTGGATATAGGATCCTGTCAGTGAAATTGTCCGTAAAAGGGGAAATATCACAGGGGTATCGTGTGGATAATCTTGAAGTTGATCCCGGATTTGTTACAGTGTACTCTGCTGACAAGGAACTCCTGAACAGTCTGAATAGCTTTATCGAAACCGAAACGGTCATGCTGGACGCAATAACTGCAACCACGAATAGAAAAGTAAGCCTGAATATACCTGAAGGTATAACATTAGTCGGCGATACGACCGTGACAGTGAATATTGTTGTTAGTGCTGTTGAAGGAACTCAAACGTTTTCGCAGATTCCTGTTTCGGCAGTGGGAATTGATGACGGACTTGAGGCTTATATATCTCCTTCTGATATTGATGTATATCTTGCTGGCCCCATCATAAGTCTCAGCGAAATTGAGCCGGCAGATATCCATGCAATCATTGATTTGAAAGATCTTGGAGAGGGTAATTATCAATTGGTTCCGACGGTGGAAGTAGCTTCCAATGATCCTATTACAGTGAATTCAATTCAACCACAAACAATTGATGTTCAAATCACAGTCATCCCAGAATCCGGTGATATTTATGATGCAGATCAGCATGAAGTGAATAATTCCGATATAGAGTGATAAACTGCAAAATTTAATACGAGAAAATGCAGAAAAAGGCTGGATGTACCAGCTTTTTTTCTGTATTTTCGCAAAACCTATTCAAATTTCCTTTTCCAGGTATAAAGCGTATTGATTGCTTCAATCGGTGATAAATTATCTACATCTAAACTGTGAAGTGCATCAACAATAGGATTAGTCTCTGGAAACAACATCAACTGGCTTGAAGGAACAGTTTCCTCACGTAAAGAATCCTGGTGATCGGATGACTCAAGCCGAGCAAGAATTTCATTGGCACGGTTGATTACCGGCTTGGGAAGTCCGGCAATTTGAGCAACGTGAATGCCATAAGAACGATCCGCCGCACCGGCTATGATCTTATGCAGAAAAATGACCTCTCCATTGGTTTCTGAAACAGCTACATTATAATTTCGAACACCGGGAAGCGTTTCTGCCAGTCTGGTAAGCTCATGATAATGCGTTGCAAAAAGTGTTCTCGCTCTCAATTTCGGCGCATTATGAACATACTCAACAATCGCCCATGCGATAGAAACACCGTCATAAGTACTTGTTCCTCGACCGATTTCATCAAGGATCAGCAGACTTCTTTTGGTAGCATTGTTGAGAATGTTAGCTGTTTCTACCATCTCAACCATAAAAGTTGAAAGGCCAGCATGAATCTCGTCCTGGGCTCCGATACGTGTAAAGATGCGATCGACTAAACCAATCTCAGCTTTTTCTGCCGGTACGAATGACCCCATCTGCGCCATCAGAATGATAATTGCGGTTTGTCTCAGAAAAGTTGATTTACCGCTCATGTTTGGTCCTGTTATCACACGTACGATTTCACCATTTTCGAAACGGACATCATTCGGTATAAAACTATTTCCCTTCGTCATTGTTTTTTCAACAACAGGATGTCTTCCGGAAACAATATTCAGTTTTTCGCTGTCATCTACAACAGGACAAACATAATTATTGACTGCAGCAGCTTCAGCGAGTGATACAAGTACATCAAGTGCTCCCAAAGCGTGTGCTGTTGACAAAACGTCATCGGCATACTGACAAATTTCATGACAAACCTGCTCAAAAAGACGCAATTCAATTTGATGGATGTTGTCATCAGCATTGAGGATAAGCGTTTCATATTCTTTCATTTCAGGCGTGATGAAACGTTCCGCATTCACAAGGGTTTGTTTTCTTATATAGTTCTCGGGCGCAGATGAAGCAAGACTGCGTGATATTTCGATGTAATATCCAAAGACTTTGTTATAGCTTACGCGCAGAGTTTTTATCCCGGTACGCTCACGTTCTTTCGATTCCAGATTCGCCATCCAGTCTCGGGCTTCTCTGGAGTGTATTTTTATATTATCCAATTCATCCGAATATCCGGTGCGTATGATTCCTGTGTTTCCGAGTGTAGCTGGAGGATCGTCCGAAATCGCAGAATGCAGAATTTCATATACTTCCCTTAAAGGTAATATTCTGCCAATTGCGCCATTTAGAAATGTCATCATTGGAGAAATAATGTCTATGATTTCCGGAAGAATTTCCAGAGAAGAGCGCATTGCTACAAGATCACGAGGAATGGCGTTTTTAGATCCAATACGGTTAATAAGTCTCTCCAGATCAGATATTCCCTTGAGGGTTGAACTCAGTTCTGCTCGAACCATCCCGTTTGTAAGCAGGCATTGAATAGCTGTTTGACGAACGTGAATTGCTTCAATATTGATCAGCGGTTTGTTCACCCATTGCCGGATCATTCGTTTTCCCATAGGAGTGACTGTTTTGTCAAGCACACCCAAAAGAGAGCCATTCACTTCTTTTCCGCGCAGTGTTTCCGTTAATTCCAGATTTCTGCGTGTAGATGCATCCAATAGCATAAATTCATCCAGTGAATAAACGCTCAGATTTGTCAGCAATCTCAATGCATTAGCCTGGTTTTTTGTAAGATAAGATATGATGGCTCCGGCTGCGCATACTGAAGCTGATTTGCCGTAAATTCCAAACCCGTCCAAGGTAGAAACACTGAAATGATCCAAAAGAACATCGTATGCCCGAGAGGAATCAAAAAACACTTTCGGGACTTTTGTGATATGGAGATAAGCTGGAAGATCTATTTCCAGATTCTCAGGTAAAATAATCTCGGCAGGATTGAGTCGGGTAATTTCAGAAAGAAGATCAGAAACTGCTTTATCTGTTTTTAATTCGGTAACAAAAAACTCTCCTGTAGAAATATCGACATAAGAAATTCCAAGGACATTTCCATTGATAAAAGCTGACAGCAGATAATTATTGGTATCTTTTTTCAGTAATCCTGGCTCGATGAGTGTTCCGGGTGTAACGATACGGATAACCTCTCGCGGAAAAAGGCCATTAATTGCCTGATTACCCATCTGTTCGCAGATAGCTACATGATACCCTTTTTCAATCAGTCTTGACAGGTAATTTTCAACCGCATGGTAAGGTATCCCGGCCATAGGAACTTTGTTATCTTTTCCCATGCTCTTCTTGGTTAGCACCAGATCCAATTCTCTGGATGTTATTTCGGCATCTTCATCAAAAGTTTCATAAAAATCACCAAGCCGAAAGAAGAGAATTGCATCCGGATACTGTTTTTTTATGTCGAGGTATTGCTGTCTGATCGGTGTGTTTGTGTTTTCACTCATGCTTTATTCCCTGGTAGCGAATCAGGTAGGATGCGATTCCAAACGCTGTTGCTACGTTCAATGATTCTTTGATCCCTTCCATGGGGATGTATACACAAAAAGAACTCTTCTTTACAGCCTCCGGATCGATGCCGGAGACTTCATTGCCGACAATTAATGCAAGCGGTTTGTCCTGTTCTTTTATGACCGGTAATGCTTCGAACAAATTGATAGATGACGGACCGCCTTCCAGAGAGACTATACAATATCCTTCTTTCCACAGTTTTTCAACACATTCTGTTACGCTCCAAAAATGCTCCCACAGGACAGATTTTTCTGCTCCTAATGCTGTTTTCCGAACCCGGGGATTTTCCGTTGTTGGAGTTATACCACATAAGTAAAGTTTCGTCAAACCTGCTCCGTCTGATGTTCGAAAGATTGAACCGACATTGTACGCACTGCGAATATTATCCAAAACGGAAACAAATTCTACATGACCGGAATGCTCAGCTTTGACAGGAACAGTGAATGATCTGTAAGGAGATTCGGCTTCTGTCAAAACAGCTCCGCAACGCGGACAGGTTTTCATACGTTTTTCCGTAGGACTCAGTGGAAAGCGGATCCCGCAAGCCGGACATTCCAAAATCTCATGAAGCTGATAACGATACAATTGAACCTGCCTTACTCCCGGACCGGAAAGCCCGTCTTGAAGCGTATACGGATAACATGTCTTCCATAGGATGCCAGGCTTTCGATATCGCCCAAAGACTGTGCTCTTTCAAGAATTTTAAACCCCATATTTTCATTGGGTATTCCAATGTCATCACGGTGATCCGCAACGATTTGTATAAAATAACCGTTCTCGATTCCACCCTTATACAATTGGTCCGTTGAATGAAGAAAACGTGGTCCAAATCCGATCAAAGTTGCACAATTTGTACATTTGAGAATTGTGCTGCGCAGCTGCTGCAGCCATATGCCTGTTTCTGCATTTTGCGGCAGGTAAGCATTGACCGCTATATAATCCTTTCCCGATTGTGCATTTGCGATAAAACGGGTGATGATTTCATTGTAACCGGTGCAGTTACTCAAATCACCCAGATCATCCGTGGACCAGATTTCAACTTGTTCATCTTTCCAAATCGGTTCCGGCTCATGCAAGGTTCCATTTTGATGATACTCGTTGATTTGGGCTGCAGTGCAGTTTTTACCGTTGATAACATCCGGCTGGTCAAAGGGGTTGACATATAAGATCGAACAAGCTACAGAAACAGCGATTTCCCAGCGATAAAATTCTCCAAACAAATCATAATTATTATCGACATCAATTTCAAAAACAGGATGTCCCTGCTTTCTGATTTTTTGAATTTGTTCGCTGCATGAATTATCCCGGTTGATATAAACAAAGGCACGGTCATTTGCGTAATCTAACTTTTCCGGGTCCGGTTCCAGAATAACAGGAACAATTCCTTTCTCTTCCTTTCCGGTGGATTCAGCAATCAGTTGTTCCAGCCATGGGCTGAAAAATCTGAATTCAGGGTCTGTAATAATCGTCAGTTTGTTTTTTCCCAAAAGTGCCGCTGTTCCGACGAACGTTCCCAAAGCAGCCCCTTCATTTCGATGTACCGGGAGAGATGGACTGCAGTATTTCATCATTTCAGAAACCTTCGGACTGATTTTTTGATGATCCAGCCCTAACAGGATCGAAGGGAGAATGCCGAATGCGGTAAGTGCGGAAAATCTTCCGCCGGAGGATATGTCTGAGTGGAATACCTGTCGAAAACCGAGCTCAGCAGCAGTCTTTTCCAGGCCAGAACCGGAGTCGGTAATGGCAATGAAATGAGATCCGGCTTTATCTTTGAGTATTTCTTCAGCTTTCGTGTAGAAATAACTCATCAGTGCTCGAACCTCAACTGAGATGCCGGATTTGCCGGCAACAATAAAGAGTGTGGTTCTCGGGTCATGTTTTTTTTGTGCTTCGGCGACTTCAAGAGGATCGGTTGAATCGATGACATTTAATTTGATATCTGTCTCACCGTCAAAAACGTTTGCGATAACTTCCGGAGCGAGAGCGCAACCACCCGTTGCAATGAGCAGAATTTTGGAAATTCCTTCTTTTTTTATTTCATTGCGCAGCGAAACATACTCAGGAATGGCAGCTTCTGTGTTTTTATAGGTGTCAAGCCAGCCAAGGCGGCTGCGTATCTCCGGATAGGATTGTGTATTATATGTCCAAACTGTCGGATCTTTGCTGAAAATCCGACGCATGACGGAATCCCGGTCAAAATTTTGATAGCTCTCCTCGATAGAGTTTTGCAGCTGAGCCATATTTCCGCGAATTTCCTCGCAGCGTGAGCGAATCGAAAACAGTGTGTCATTATAGTCTTTGACGAATGCGGCGATGCCTTCTGTTTCCAGTTGATTATAGACTTCGTCGATATCAACTCCCGCATTTTGAAGGGTAGAAAAGAAGGTTTCGATCTCCTCCTCGGAGACCGGGAGAGAAGGTTTCGTTTCGCATGATTTCAACAGTGCATCCAGTGTTGATGGAGGAACAGAAATGACAGTGTTTTCACCTATTAAAGAATCCACATAATATGTTGGCTTAAACAGCGCGTTCTTTGTGCTTGTTGAGGCCCAGAGAACACGCTGTGCTTTCCCGCCCCGATTTCTGATCTCACCGAAGTTTTCATCATCGAATATTTTGAGACTTCGGTTGTATATCCTCTGTGCATTCCGGATCGCGGTTTTCCCCTGCAGATTTCGGGATGATATACCTTTCTCTGCAAGCATCGAATCCACTTTTGAATCGACACGAGAGATGAAGACCGATGCAACAGACCGGATCTTATCAATAGCTTCTCCTTTTTCAAGACGCTGTCTGAGTCCGGCAATGTAAGCTGCTGCAGCCTCTTCATAGCGGACAGGTGAGAAGAGAAGCGTTAAATTCAAATTGATCCCGAGGGCTGTAAGTTCTGTTATAACCGGGATGATCTCTTTTGCAGCAGGAATTTTGATCATCAGATTAGGGCGGTTGACTGCTTTCCATATGGATTTTGCCTGGGAAAGAGTTCTTTCCGGATCATGGGCATAAAGAGGGCTGAGTTCGAGGCTCACAAACCCATCATTTCCCATGGAATGGATATAAAGATTCCGAAACTGATCAGCTGCATTTCGGATGTCTTCTACCATGAGTTGTGTAAAAATATCCTCCGCATCTATATTAGCCAATGCCATGGGCGTCAATGCATTTTCATAATCCTTCGAATCCGTTATAGCTTTGCGGAATATACTCGGACTGGAGGTGATCCCGCGAATCAGGCCCCTCTCTATATCTTTTGCCAGTTTTCCGTTTTTGATCGATCCGCGCTGAATGTTATCGAGCCAGACAGATTGTCCGGATTCATAGAGCCGCATGGAATTGTTCTTCAATTCAAACGTTCCGTCTTCGATTTGCCGAACTTTGTCTACACGACGTATTTGATTTGGTTTGTAATTGAAATCTGCCGAAAGAAAGGCAGTGATCAAATCGTGTGCAAGCTCCGGACCGATCACACGGGATCCGAGGCACAACACATTGATGTCATCATGCTCGACTGCCTGGTGAGCAGAATACCAGTCATGGCAGACAGCGGCATAGATACCTTTGATTTTATTGGCAGCGAGGCACATGCCGATTCCGGACCCGCAAACAAAAATACCTTTTTCAGCTTCTTTATCCAGGATTTTTTGAGCAGCCGCAAAGGCATAATCCGGGAAATCAACGCTGTTATGAGAATCTGTGCCGACATCAATGACCTCACAGCCGCATTCTTTGATAGTCTTTATCACGATATCATGAAGGTCAACGCCCGCGTGATCAAATGCTGCAACGATTTTCCGCATTTCAAACCGTCCCTTTCTTTACGGATTTAAAATCACTTTCAGGTTATCATCGTGATTTGTGTAGAGTTTGTCAAACCAGTATGCACCTTCGGACAAGGGAGCTCTGTGACCGATCAGCATATCCACATTAATGGTTCCGTGTGCGATCGCGTCAAGACAGGCAGGGTACTCCCCGCTGGATGCACAGGAGCCGCTGATGTGCAGCTGCCGGGTCACAACAGCCTGCAGCGGAATGGTAACCTGCGGGGAGGAATTTCCAACCAGAATAATTTCCCCGTTCCGTTTACAGATCTCTATGCAAAGATTGATGGTTTTTTCATTCCCGGCTGCTTCAAACACATAATCTACGCCCTGCCCCCCTGTGACTTCATGGATGCCTTTTACGGCATCATCGACGGAAGTACAGAAGCAATAATCAGCACCCAGTTTTTGGATCAATGCAGCCTGATTTTGCGAATGCTTGACAGCGATAATGGTGCCAAACCCATACATCCGCAGGGTCTGGATCAACAGCATGCCGATCTTCCCTGTACCGACTACGGCAGCTGATGCACCAAGGGGATGCGGAGCCAGGTTTGCCGCATGAAAAGCTACAGAAAGCGGTTCGATCATGGCAGCCTGGTCAAAAGTCACAGTATCGGGTAGCCGATAAAGGATATGCTGCGGAACCGCAATGAACTCCGCAAAGGCTCCGTCCCTGCGGTAATCTTCACATGAAACACCGATGACTTTGCGGCTCGTGCATAAGTTTACATATCCTTTTCTGCAGCTGTCGCATTCATTGCAGTATATGGTGGAATCAAAAGTCACCCGGTCGCCGGGAACCCAGCCCTTGACATCTGCGCCGATTTTTTCGATGACACCGCTGGCTTCATGTCCCATGATCACGGGAGGACGGCGTCTGCCTGTGGAACCGTCATAACCATGAATGTCGGAGCCGCAGATGCCGCAGGATTTGACCCGGACTAAAACCTCATTAGAGGTGATTTCCGGCACGTCAACATCGCAATAATTCATCTGTTTGTAGTCAGTCAATACCAATGCTTTCATTTTTTATAATTCCATAATGTTTCCAAATTTTATCATTTTATAATTATAATTCTTAAAGAATAAAAAAACAGGATAGTTGAGGACATATGCTTCAGGACATTCGCATTCGTCAGCGGGATTATTTGATCAAAATCACACAAATCCTCACTCAGGAGCTTGAATTGGAACCCCTTTTATGGCAGGTGATCCAAATGGCGGTGGACCTTGTGGGCGGGGAATCCGGATTTGTAGCCCTTTACAGTGAAAGCAAAGGCTGGCAGATCCAAACACAGATGAATCTCACGGAGCCGGAACTGAAATATATCGAAACCTACCTGGCCGGTATCAGCAGAAACGGCTCGGCTTCAGAGACTTCGGAACTGCTTTCCATCAACATGCTGATCAAACGGATGCGCTCCTTGAACCTGCCCGATATCGCAGACGGTATCGGCATGCCCCTGATCAATCGTGATAAGCTCATCGGTGCAATCGTTGTATTCCGCGGATACCGGGTCAATTTCACTCCCTACGAAAAGGTTATCCTGAAATCCTTTACAGATCAGGCGACCATTGCCATCAACAACGCCCTCCTTTATTCGGAAAATCTGGAGGAGAAAAAAAGGCTGGATGCCATCATACGTTCTGTAGCGGATGGGATCATCGTGATGAACATCTCTCATAAAGTGATCCTGGTAAACTCTGCTTTTCGGAAAATGATCGGACTTGGAGACGTTGAGATTCTACAGATATACCATGACGACCTGCTCAGATTCAAAAATATCGAAGACGGGCTTACGCTGGAAGAGGCAGAAGCCGGCGGATGGCCGCTGAGCCCGGAATCCAAACATACCATCGTCGGTGAGATATTCAAATATAAGTCTGACCAGACGATTCCGGTCAATGTTTCTTATACGCCGGTGATGTCTTCTGACGACAAACAAATCCAGAACATCATTGCCCTGGTGCGGGATATCTCGAAATATAAGGAAGCTGATGAGCTGAAAAACACCTTTATTTCCACTATCAGTCATGAACTGAAAACACCCGTGGCCATCATTAAAGGGTATGCTTCGACACTGAATCTGGATGGCGCTGATTGGGATGATGAAATCATCAAAGAATCGCTGACAGTCATTGAGGAGGAAGCCGACCGGCTGACGGTCATGATCAATGACCTGCTGGATGCCTCCCGGTTGAATTCCGGGACACTGAAGCTTTATAAGACTGATATACTGCTTCCTGAGGTTTGCCAGAGTGTACGCAAACACATGATCGGGCAATGTGCAGAGGGTCAGGATATTCTTCTGGTCTTTCCCAATGATTATCCGACAGTCAGTGCGGATGAGGATCGGATACGGCAGGTCCTGATCAACCTGGTTTCAAATGCTGTCAAATATGCTCCGCAGGGAAACATCACGATTTCCGGTGATTACAGTGAAACAACCGCCAACATATCTGTCATGGATGAGGGACCCGGCCTTTCTCCGGAAGATCTTGTTCATGTTTTTGACCGTTTCTACCGATCCCGCAAGACATCCAATTCCGTCAAGGGTACCGGTCTCGGGCTTTTCCTGTCCAAAGCGATCATGGAAGCGCATGGCGGTAAAATTCGTGTAGATAACAGATCCGACCGCAGTGGGGCAGTTTTCACCATAAGCCTGCCGCTCTCTTCCCGTCAAAACGAAAAAAGTCAGGTGATTGACCTGCACTGACAAAAATGACAATTGTCTGTGATAAAATGGATAAAAATAATAAATAAAGGATACTTATACTTATGAGTTTTACCGGCGTTATTAATTCGATTTACGCTTTTTGTCAAAATGCCATGCAGATACTTGGATATCCGGGACTTGCACTGGTGATGTTCCTTGAAAATGTATTTCCCCCAATCCCATCAGAGATCGTTCTGCCTTTGGCAGGTACGCTTACCGTGTCTTCCGATCCGGCTGTTGCTCCTGAATTCAATATCGTGAGCGTGATCGTTTGGGCGACAGTCGGTTCCTTTGCCGGTGCCTGGCTGTGGTATTGGATCGGTTATCTGATCAGTGAAGACCGCGTCCGCAAACTGCTGCAAAAGATCGGGAAAATCATCATGATCACCGAAGAGGATCTGGATCGGGCGCTGGACTGGTTCGGACGTTACGGCGAATGGTGCGTGTTCTTCGGACGTATGGTTCCGATCATCCGGACCATCATTTCAGTCCCTGCCGGTCTTTCCAAGATGCACTGGCTGAAGTTCTCCATTTTCACCATCATGGGTACCGCACTCTGGAACATCTTCCTCGGGTTTGCCGGCCGCATTCTGGGCGACAATTATACGGTCATCATTGACTGGATCGACCGTTTCAAATATCTGGTCATCATCGTTTGTGTGGCTGCTGTCGTGATCTTCTATATCAGAAGGATCAGGAACAAAAATAAGAAATAAAAAATAAGAAATAAGAAATAAGAAATAAGACGTCTGGCGGGAATTGTCTTCTTTTTCAGAGGCAATTCCCGTTGTTTAATTTTCTTCATTCTTCATTCATAATTCTTCATTAACGGAATGCAGCCGAAATCCTCCGGATCCCGGCTTATCTCTACCAACTATCAACTACT
>CAYWGX010000027.1:0-19034 GCA_964457635.1 uncultured Leptolinea sp. | reverse complement strand
CACCTTCCTTCTGAGCGTCTTCAGCTGACCCGCGGAACAGATGAAGATGATTTTTGGAGGAAAGGACGATATGAATGGTCATTTCTCCGTCTTTCACGGTCAGTGTACCACGTCCTTCTTCGGTTTCGCATAGTTTAAACATACTGCTGTCGGTGGTGAACACCGCGGAGTAAACACCGTCGGCAAGCGGCTCATTTTCCGCAAAAACAGGCAGGATTGCTGTCAGGGCGGTCAGAAGGATCAGGCTGAGCAAGAACAGAAATTGTTTTTTCATACGATCTCCTTTATGTGAACTGTGTTCATCAGCTATCGTTAGAATGGACAGTGCTGCCCCACTCGGGTGTTGGTGAGGCAGCACCGAGCTTTTTTATTTTGCCGCTGCAAGGGCGGTATGGATCACATACTGTGCCTGAATGGTCGGGATCCGTCCCATTCCGGCGATTTGACAGCTCACCTCAAATCCGGCAGCTTCGAACATGGATTTCCAGGAATCCTCGTCATCGCCGGCCATATCATTGTTGGCATGATCACCGGCGACAACCATCAGCGGGCGCAGGATAACTTTGGTGTATCCGGCTTCCTTGACGGCTTCAATGATGTTTTCAGCGGAGGTGGATTCCGGTTCGCCTTCCACGGTACCGATGAAGACGTTTTTGAATTCAAATTCCTGCATCTGGGTTGTCATCTGGCTGTAGGTGACCTTGGCGACATGAGCAGTGCCGTGTCCCATGAAGATAAAGGCAGTTCCGTCAGCGGCGGCTTTCTCAAGGCTTTCGTATTGAGAATCTTCGACAGCCTGTGCAGTGATGGAGAGCGCGGCAGCAGCTTTGTCCATGTTGACAACGGTGGCATCCGCACCGACTTCTCCCAGCAGCGGTTCAGCGATGACGACACTTTCGAATTTGTCACGGTAAGCTTCGACCTTTTCGCTCATCTCATCATATTCAGCGCCATGCATCAGGTGAGTAGGCTGGACGATCAGGTTTTTAACACGGTTGGCGACGGCACGTTCCAGTGCCTGGTCCATATTATCAATGAATTCACCGTCACGGGCCTGGATGTGGTTGATGATGATCTGCGCGGTAAATGCGCGGCGGACGGACCAGGTAGGATAAGCGGTCTGAATCGCGTCTTCGATGCCTTTAATATCTTTGACGCGACTGTCATTGAAGGATGTGCCAAAGGAGACTACCAGAATTTCATTTTCGCCGATCTCATTCTGATTGCGGGGATCGTCCAGAGATGCATCACCTGTATCCCGGCCGAAGTAATCCGGGTCAGCATCTTCACCTTCGACAAGTTCCTTCTGTTCGTCGGTGAGAGCGTCCCAGGCCGCTTTGGCTTCCGCACAGAGGGCATCGGTCTCATCAGTCCGTTCCTGGACGTAAATGGCGTCGATCAGTTCGGCGACATGGTCGGCAGCGGCTTTGTCAGCTTCCGCGTCAGCAAAGCAAACGGCAGTGAAAACCAGACAAAACGACAATACAAGCAAAACGATTTTTTTCATGATCTAACCTTTCTTTTATTTATTTCTCCGGGTATGCTCCGGATCATCAAAACAGTGGGGTACCGGAAGCAGCGGAGAAATCCGAAAAATGGGCAGCTTGATCTGTTCAAAAGAAAACTGCGGCAGTCAAAAAGTTAACTGCCGCAGCCGTTTTTCTGCAGAACGCTCCACTTATTTCTCCTAATCCGGGATACCATAAGCACCTTCATTCGAGTAGGTCTCCTGACTTGCGCCTCATCAGCCTGTGTACAGTCTTCTCGGTTCCCCAATGACCGGCTTTCGCCTTGTACACTGCCTCCGCGCTTACAGTGGCGGTACCGTTCCGGATTCGCACCGGATTATCTATTCTCTTCCGGACCCTTTTGTGCAGCTCCGAAAGCGCTCGAACGATTTATTGATAAATTATAGCACCATTTTTAGAATACTTACAATTCAAATAATGATTCAGTGCCGGTCCTGAGATGCGAGACGTTACCGTGTACGGTATGACAGGGATACAGCTATGAGGAATCATTAAGCGTGTAAAATAAACTTATCAATCGGACATAATTTATACTGAGCTGTTAGTTATGGAATATTATAATTAAGGGAACCTTTAAAAACCTTTCAGCGGGGGTATGGGGGCTTCATAGCCCCCGGGACTAATGGCGCGGGAAAGTTATTTTCAGAGAAAAAAGGATTTCTGAATCCCGCGCCATAATGGATAAATGGTGAACGATGTTCCAATTTTTGGGGTTTTTAGTGGTTCGTTTAAAGAGATAAAGGATGGGAAAAATGGAGATTTCATCTATGATAAAACTGTATAATGCTGCGATTATTACTCATACAGGAGAATGCCTGTTTCACAGAGATATTTTTATTCAAAACGGCCGTATAACCCGGATCTGTGAGTCGGGAACTTATCAGCCGGAACCGGCACCTTCAGACACGATAGATTGTTCATCATATTTTGTGAGTCCCGGTCTTGTAAACCTTCATGCTCATACTGCTATGAATATTTTCAAAGGAATCGCTGAAGATGTTCCTCCGGAGGTCTGGTTTAACGAAATGATCTGGCCATATGAGAACAAAATGACCGGACAGGATATCTATACGGGTACTTTGCTGGGGATTGCGGAAATGATCAACAATGGCGTGACTGCGGTTGCTGATCACTATTTCGGAGAAGAACAGGTGCTGCAGGCGGCAAAGGACAGTGGGATCCGCATGGATATTGCTCCGACTATATTCGGAACGGCTCCTGATTTTCGTGATAGACTGGCGCAGGTGAGTGAATTTATACAAGATCATCAGGAAGACTCCTCAAGGATTAGCCTTCGTTTCGGCCCGCATTCGGATTACACTTGTCCGGAAAACACAATGGCAGAAATTGTAAATGAGGCCAAAAAGATGCGGCTGCCGATACATCTTCATCTTGCTGAAACACAATTGCAGGTCGCACAGTCTCTGCAGCGTACCGGAAAGACTCCGTTCCAATGTCTGTATGATGCCGGAGGCTTTGACGTACCGGTGCTGGTTGCCCATGGACTGTGGATCACGGAGGATGACCTTGCCTGCATCAATGAAAACACCTGGTTTGCCTTTTGTCCAAAGACTTATATGAGGCTTGCATCCGGCAGAGGTGGATTTTTTGATTTTTCAGACAAATTGCAGTACAGCTTTGGCTCAGACGGTGCAGCCAGCTCGGGAACCGTGAATCCGCTGGAGCAGGCCCGGTTATTTGCCATGCTTGAGAAATTCAACCAGAATGATGCCACGATTCACCCATACATTGCAATATGGCAGCGGCTGATGGCGGGTCATGCTGTGTTTGGTGCCGGAAGCGGAAAAATTGAGGAAAATGCTTCCGCAGACCTGGTGATCTGGGATATTCAGACTCCCGATACCATGGCATATTATCACCCCGTTTCTGCGATCCTTTATGGCGCCAACAGCGCAAATGTGCGATATACAATGGTGGAAGGGGTGTTCCTGAAATATGACGGGATCTTGAAAATGGATTTTACCGGAGTCGCTCAGGAGGCTATGCGTCTTCAGAAAGATCTGCTTGCCCGCGGGAAGGGAACAGCTAAGGTTTTTTATTAGGTGATGAGTTTTTTGAATCTGCAGTATTTGACCGGATGGGTTTTATTGAGCGGCTCTTCACAAGCTCTTTGGAGAAAATGATTCGATCAATATAATATGAGGTAAAACATGAATTATCAGGATATCAATGCGGAAACGATTGACCGTTGGGTAAAAGAAGGCTGGGAATGGGGAAAGCCCATCAGTCATGAGACGTATGTTCAGGCACAGCAAGGCATATGGGACCAGCATCTTACGCCGACGAAAAAAGTTCCCCATGAATGGTTTGGTGAAATCAAAGGAAAAAAGGTACTCGGACTTGCCAGCGGCGGCGGTCAGCAGATGCCGATCTTTGCGGCATTGGGGGCGGAATGTACTGTGATGGATTATTCGGAGGAGCAGCTGAAAAGTGAACGATTGGTCGCTGAACGGGAAGGTTACGCTATCCGCATCATCCGCGGAGATATGACACAGCGCTTTCCCTTTGAGGATGAAGAATTTGATCTGATTTTTCATCCCGTTTCCAATTGCTATGTGGAAGAGGTGCGGTCGATTTGGAAGGAATGTTATCGCGTGCTGAAGCATGGCGGGATATTGATTGCCGGAACGGATCATTATGTAAATTATATTGTAGATGATAATGAAGAGCGGATCGTCAATCACCTTCCCTTCAATCCGCTCAAGGATCCGGAACAGATGGCACAGCTGCAAAAGGATGATGCCGGTGTACAGTTTTCCCATTCTCTTGAAGAACAAATCGGTGGTCAGCTGGAAGCGGGTTTTATTCTGACGAACTTATACGAGGATACAAATAATACAGGCAGGCTGTACGAATTAAACATCCCGTCTTTCCTCGCCATGCGATCGCTGAAATTGTGAAAAATACAGGTAAGAAAATCAGTGACAGAACTCTGAACTTTAAAATGGTTTTACTGGAGAAAAATCAATGAAATTAGACAGAATTTCAGATAGAATATGGATCTTCCCTTTTGAGGAGGAACGGGACAGGCCGACGCTGGGGTATATCCGGGGGGATCGCTGGAGTCTGGCTGTTGATGCGGGGCATTCTGCTGATCATACAGAAACTTTTTACAAAGCATTGGAGGCAGAAGGTCTGCCGCTTCCTTCTATGACAGTACTGACCCATTGGCATTGGGATCATACCTTCGGTATGCATGCTGTTAATGGGCTGTGTCTCGCGAATGCACGAACAGATAAATACCTGCAGGAGATCCGTGAGAAAATCGTCCGGGAAGGTACGGATTTTTTCTTTGCGTCGGATGAGAAAATCCGAAGAGAATATCACGGGAACAGACCGGTGATCGTTTCCATGGCGGATCTTGTTTTCACCGGTGAAATGGTTTTGGATGCGGGAAATTGTCATGTCAGGGTAATACAGACAGAAGCACCTCATACAGATGATTCGACGCTGGTTTATGTCCCGGGTGAAAAGATTCTGTTTTTGGGCGATGCGGCATATGGAGCTTTTCCGACATGGGAAAGTGATCCGCAATTGTGCCGAAAATTGGCGGATACCATCTGTCAGCTTGATGCGGAAATCTGTGTGCCGAGTCATCATGACCTTACCATAGAACAAGATGTCCTTGAGGATTTGCTGGCAGTCCATCGCCAATGGTAAATCTCACATTGTCTGAAACAAGTTTTATATGCAGTACACACGTTTGTTTGAGTTTGCTTTGTAAGATTTCTGCCTCTATGGAAGGAAAGGAGGAAACATGGAATTTATCAGAGGAAAAGATATCAAAGCATTGGCAAATCCGGGAGTTGTCTCAAAACAGCTTCTGAATCCGGAAAATTCCAAAAGTGAAAAGGTCACGATTACCGAAGTGCATCTCGACCCCGGTGCCGTTCAGCCGCGGCATATCCATGATGCTTCGGAACAGATCTGGTACGCGCTGAAGGGAAAGGGCAGACTTCTTTTGGCTGATGATCAGGAAAAAGAGTTCCATGCAAGAGATGTAGTTCGGTTTGCTCCGAATGACGTACACGGGCTTTACAATGACGGTGACAGTGAATTTGTCTATATCTCCGTAACCGCTCCGCCGGTCAATTTCAGTTATGCTTATCAAAATAAATGAGACAATGAGGATTGTCCCTCACGTCCTGCTAAGGAAAAGATTATCGTGCATATTCGCGTAATGACAATCAAAGATTATGATAAGGTTTATGCCCTGTGGATGTCGTGCCGGAACATGGGCTTTAACGATAAAGATGATTCCCGTGATGGGATCGAAAAGTATCTGAGACGAAATCCAACGACTTGTTTTGTTGCCGAGCAGGGAGAGTCCGTTGTTGGTGTGGTACTTGCCGGACATGACGGACGACGCGGTTTTATTCATCACATGGCAGTCGCGGAGAGTCATAGGCGGCAGGGCATTGCTTCCAATCTTCTGGAACATGCGCTGGCTGCTCTGAAAGCTGAAGAGATCAATAAAGTTGCTCTGCTCGTTTTCAACCGAAACGAGGCTGGAAATGCTTTCTGGGAAGCTCAGGGTTTCACTGCCCGGCATGATGTGACATACCGGAATAAAGCACTGACGGAATTGGTCAGGATCGATACTTGATTCAGTGGTTAGTGACCAGTGGCTACTTCCGGCTTGTCCGGATTAGGTATAAATGCAGATTACTAGTTAATAGAAAGATAGAGAACGATGAAGCGAGAATTGGGTATTGCGAGATGCGGGCTGGCATGCTGCTTGTGCTCGGAAAATGAGATTTGTAGGGGCTGCAAACAGGATGGATTTATGGACCTGACCTGGTGTCAGGACGCGGAATGGTGCGAGAACCGCAAATGTGTGATTGCAAAAAAGCTGAACGGCTGCTATGAATGTGAGCCGGCTGAATGCAGGAAAGGACTCTTCGCGGAGAAGATCAAAGCCCGTGCTTTCGCAGAATATGCGCATAGATATGGTATGGAGGCGCTGTTGGATTGTCTGGAACGCAATGAGCGGGTAGGTATCGTCTATCATCGGGAAGGAATCATTGGCGACTATGATGAATTCGATGATCTGGAGGAGTTGATCCGGTTTATCAGGACAGGAGAACGAATTCATGAATAAGGTTATTTTGAAACGGGATAACGCTGCTAAAGAGCAGGAACCATGTATTCGGAAAGTACAGCCCGGTGATGAAAAGGCGCTGGCTCATATTCAGACGGAAAGCTGGAAAGCTGCCTTTGCGGATATTCTTGACAGCGAGACTCTGACCCGCTGTACCGATATCACCAAAGCGGAAAAGATGTATAAGTCTCTGATTGAGGAAAATAAGGGGAATGGGTATCTTTTGACGTTGAATGGAAAGGCACACTGCATTGCCTGGTGGGATGCTGCCCGGGATGAGGATATGCGGGGAAAGGCAGAGCTCATATGCATTCACAGCCTGCCGGATAATTGGCGTAAAGGTTATGGCCGGATGATGATGAGGCGGGTTCTTGATGACATCAAAAATGCCGGTTATTCCGAAGTGGTTTTGTGGGTCTTTTCGGAGAATTCTCGCGCCAGGGCTTTTTATGAGTCAGAGGGATTTCATGCACTCAGCAAAATGAAATCCGCCTTGGGTACGGAAGAGATCTGTTATTTGAAGGAAATGTATCTATTCTGTGCCTGAGCCAATGGGGATGGTTCTGTTGACTCAATATCACACGCCATAGAGGTCAGGGTGAATCAGCGGTGTTTGCCATGTGATATCGAGTCAGCGAAAACCGTCCCATTGACTCACTTGGCGAGGCCGCGAACAGTAACGTTACAAGGAAATATAAATTGAATATCAAATTATTATTTTTTGACGGGCTAAAATCAATGATATAATCAAATCAAGAGTGTCAGCTTACAACGCGTAAGCGTGGTGGGACGGACTGGCCTTCTGGTTTACTCAGAGGGACTGACTGTTCATCCCTCTGAGTATGGTTAATATTCACCGGAGAGTCGTCTCCGAGTTTAACTGAAAGGAGGGCCTTTGAAATGTTGACGATGAGTGAATTTATCGCTATTCTCAGCCTGTGTATTGCCAGTTTTTCTCTTGGCTACCGGTTGGGCCGTGACAAATCATCAGACAGTGAAAAGAAAGAACAGAAATAGCCGCCCCGGTTTGGACGACTCGAGCGGCTATTTGCTGTAATTGTTGAGAAGGCCAGACCGTTTAGCCGGTAGCACCCTTCTTTTTATCTGCTATAATAATAGCATAATTTTTTGTTCTTGTCAAATGGATAGTATCTGTGTGTCTGATATTATCGTAAAGAATTAAGAAGGAACTATGATCATAAGAACGATAAATTGCACGGTTTCCGCTCCATGCAGAGCTTGAGGAATCTGTGTGGAGGAATCTGAATTCCTCAGGCTTTGCTCTTTTTTGTTTTGATATAGGTTGGGGACTGTCCCGCAGGGGCTCTCATCTGATAACTGAAAAAAATGGAGCAAAGAAATGAAAAATAATCAATTAAGAGACTTTTATATCCTTTGGAGTACCCAGAGTTTATCTCAGCTTGGCAGCGCAGTCACGGAATTCGCGCTTACTTTATGGCTGTACGAAAAGACCGGTTCAGCACTCAGCACAGCCTCGCTGACGATATGTACCTATGCACCTTACGTGATCATGAGCATCCTCGCGGGTGCAATTACTGATAAATTCGACAAGAAAAAGACTATGCTGGCCTGTGACACGTTGGCCGCACTTGGCACGCTCCTGGTATTTGTGCTGTATAAAACAGGTTTTCTTTCCATGTGGCACCTGTATGTCATCAACGCTCTGCATGGGTTGATGAATACGGTTCAGCAGCCGGCCTCGGAAGTGGCCTATACACTGGTTATTCCGAAAGAATACTATCAGAAAACCAGCGGACTGCAGTCGCTGTCGCGTTCCCTGGTTTCTATTGGAAATCCTCTGATAGCCTCGATGTTATACGGATTGGCGGGACTTGATCTGGTGATTGCATTCGATCTGATCACCTTTGCGGCAGCATTCATGGCGTTGGCATTCTTCATCAGTCTGCCGGATGTGAGCTCCGCAGAAACTCATGAAAGAAATGTTCTGCAGTTGGCAAAGGAAGGACTGCGGTTCCTGAAAGACAATCCGCTGGTGCTGAATGTGATCCTGTTTATGTCGGGAGTCAATTTTGTAGCATCTGCCTTTGATGCGGTGCTGCCTGCCATGATCCTGCCCAATCCGCGAGGAGGAAACGGTGTGCTTGGGATCGTGACATCCTGTTCGGGAATTGCGATGGTGTTGGGCAGTCTGCTGGTGACGATATTGCCAAAGCCAAAAGACAGGGTTAGGGTTATCTATCTGACCATGTTCTTTTCGCTCGGGATCGAAAATTTCCTGCTGGCGTTATCCAGGAATCCGGTTCTTTGGTGTGTCGGGCAGGTGATTGGCTGGATGCTCGTACCGGTGATGGCTGCAAACCAGAATGTCATCATGCGGAATACGATTCCCGTGGAACTGCAGGGTCGGGTTTATGCCTGCCGGAACACGCTGCAGTTTTTTACCATCCCGTTGGGGCTGCTGTTCGGCGGATTTATGGTTGATGCGGTCTGTGAACCTTTCATGGCGGTGAATGCTGCAAACGAATTTCTGACTGTTCTTTTCGGGACCGGAAAAGGAGCCGGGGCGTCATTGATGATGTTCATTCTCGGTGCTGCGGGTGTTGTTATGTGTTTGATTGCCGGCCGAAGACTGAAGCAGTACAAATATGTCGAGACATAATTGATGATATAATCAAAACAAGTGTGTTACCTTTCAGCGCGTAAGCAAAATGGGAGGGATAATAATATGGATATTTTGGATCTTATTCAAAGCAGGCACAGTTATCGCGGAAAGTATAAACCTGCGCCGGTTCTGAGAGAAGACCTGGTCAAAATCATGGAAGCAGGGCTGGCAGCGCCTTCCGGATGCAACAGGCAGACAACAAGTCTGATCGCTGTGGATGATCCGGAAGTTTTGAAGAAGCTTCATGCCGTTATCACTCCACCGGTGGGTGAGACTGCTCCGGCAATGATCTGTGTCCTGACGCAGCGGATCTTTGCTTATCGCGACCGCTGCTTTGCTGTTCAGGACTATGCGGCTGCGATTGAAAACATGCTGCTGGCAATCACCGCGCTTGGATATCAAAGCTGCTGGATCGAGGGACACATCACGGATACGGACAGGATCGGTTACAAGATGGCTCAGATTTTAGGCGTTCCGGATGAATACGAACTGGTGTGCTTTCTGCCGGTGGGTATCGCTGAGTCGGCTCCGGTTCCTTCAAAAAAGAAAGAGTTTTCAGAGCGTGCTCATTTCAATAGTTTTATTTAATGATGGGTTGGATTAATGTTTATCAATCTTTTTCCTTATTCCTTATCCCTTATTTTTAAGTTGTAACTGGTTCTTTACACAATTTTTAAATGCGGGTATAATCCTTAAGGTTTTTGAACCGGAGTGATAAGGACTGCTTATGTTTGAAAGTCTGTCAGAACGATTTGATAAAATATTTTCTTCACTGAAACGGAAGGGAAAGCTTTCCGAGCAGGATGTGGATACCGCTATGCGTGAAGTGCGTATCGCACTTCTGGAAGCGGATGTTCATTATTCTGTTGTAAAGAAATTTGTAGCTGATGTGAAGTCACGCGCTGTCGGGGTTGAAGTCTCCGAAGCACTGAATCCGGGTCAGCAGGTCATCAAAATTGTGAATGAAGAGCTCAAACAAACACTGGGCGCCCCAGAAAGATTGAACCTGACGGGGGAAAAGCCCCGTGTGATCATGTTTGTCGGTCTTCAGGGTTCCGGTAAAACCACTCATTCCGCGAAAGTTGCCAATATGCTGCGCAAACAGGGTGAACGTGTCCTGCTGGTCGCAGCAGATCCCTACCGCCCTGCCGCAGTGAAACAGCTGCAGACGCTGGGCGGCAAGATCGGTGTGGAAGTCTTCTATAAGGAAGGTGTTAAACCACCCGCATTGGTAAAGCAGGCTTATGAATACGCAAAACGAGCCGGTTTCACGGTGATGATCGTGGATACTGCCGGTCGTTCTCAACTGGATCAGGCGCTGATGGATGAGCTTCAGGCGATCCAGCGCAACATTCCCATCAATGAAATCCTGCTTGTGGTCGATTCCATGATCGGTCAGGAAGCCTTGCACGTTGCGGAAGGCTTCAGGGATAATGTCAACATCACCGGTCTGGTGCTTTCCAAGATGGACGGCGATGCCCGGGGCGGTGCAGCGATTTCTATCCGCAGTGTGACCGGTGTGCCGATCAAGTTTATCGGTACCGGTGAAGGAATTGATGCGATCGAAGCCTATGATCCGTCACGTTTATCTTCCCGCATTTTAGGAATGGGTGATATCATTGGTTTGATTGAAAGAGCAGAAGCAGCTTTCGATCAAAATACGGAAAAACAGGCCAAGCGCATGATGTCCGGCCAGTTCACACTGGAGGACTTTGCCGATCAGCTCAAGAGCATGCGCAAGATGGGTCCGATCTCCAAACTTTTCGACATGCTGCCGGGTGATCTTGGCAAAGCTGCCCGTCAGGTAGATCCGAAAGAAGCGGAGAAATCAATTAAAACTACAGAAGCGATTCTTTCTTCCATGACGCCCTATGAACGGCGCCATCCGGATGTGCTGAATGCCAGCCGCAAACGCAGGATCGCAAGCGGTGCCGGTGTGGATGTTCCCGCGGTCAACAGACTGCTGAAACAGTTCCGGGATTCGCAAAAAATGATGAAAATGGTAAAAAAGACAGGTGGGAAGGGTCTTTCCAATCTGTTTCACTAAGCCTGAAAACAAGTCACTATGACCCGGTACATCCCTTCAGTGCCAACCCTCGGTGGATTTGACTACAGGCAGCCGAACAAAAGAATAATAGGAGATACCTTCAAATGGTAAAAATTCGTTTACGTCGTCAAGGCTTGAAAAAGCAAGCTTCTTACCGTCTCGTCGCAGCTGACAAGGAAAGCCCGCGCGATGGTCGTTTCCTGGAGATTCTGGGCAGCTACAACCCGCGCACAGAACCTTTCACCTTCGATGTCAAAGAAGACCGCATTTACTACTGGCTCTCCGTCGGTGCACAGCCGAGTGAATCCGTTGCGAAACTGTTCAAATCCGTCGGTTTGGACGAACGCTTTGCCCGCGTGAAGGCCGGTGAAGATCAGGAAAAGGTTCTGGAAGAAGCGAAAGCCTACTACGCCAACCGCCCGGTTGAAAAGAAGACACGCATCGCTGCTGCTCACAAATAATTAAAGTGGAAAGAGAGTGCCAGTGCAGAGAAATAATTCCGCGAAAGTCGATTATGCAAAAGATCTTGTGGAATATATTGCACTTTCACTGGTGGATGATCCGAGCAGCGTGCAAGTTTCCCAGGAAAGAAATGGTGGACGTGTTCGCTTAGAACTTCATGTTGCAAAGGAAGACATGGGAAGAATTATCGGAAAAAACGGCCGTGTTGCCAATTCGATCCGGACACTTCTCCGTGTCACTTCTGCCAGAGACGGAAGACAGGTTACCCTGGATGTAATGGAGCCTGAAGCATAAAATGGCTATGACTTCCGGTGCAGAACGAGGTAATGCAAATCAGACGAATAATCAGGGCTCGCTGCAAACCAGCGAGCCTGAATTTATTTGTATCGGTAAGATCCATCGGGCGCATGGAATCAAGGGTGATGTGGTCCTGGACCCCATGACGGATTTCCCGGAACGCATCCGAAGAGGAAAGGCAGTTTATGCCGGAGACGAGCATAAACTGTTGACGGTCTCCCGGGTCCGGCAAAAAGCACCTTTTCTGCTCGTTGGATTTAAAGAAATTGAAGATGAAACTGCGGCTGCGGCATTCCGCAATACTTATGTCTATGTCAAAACCGCAGATCTGCCGAAGCTCCCAGAAGGTGAATATTATTTCCATCAGTTGATCGGACTTGAGGCAGTCAATATGGATGGGGAACATATCGGTATTCTTTCAGAAATCCTGGAAACCGGTGCCAATGATGTTTATGTGATCCGGAAAGACGATGGTTCAGAGGAACTGGTGCCGGATGTTCCGCAGTTTATCCGGCAGATCGATGTGCTCAATCACCTCATCAAAATCGATTTTCCTGAATGGATATGACGGCCGAAAGAGAAAGACCCTATTGGGTGGCATTCAATCACATCAAAGGTGTCGGTGCTGTTCGTGCCGGGCAGCTGCTGAAGCGTTTCGGCAGTCTGGAAGAAGCCTGGAACGCTTCCCGCACTGATTTTGTATTTGCCGGACTGCCTGAAAAGCTGGCTGATCAAATTCTGTTATTCAGAAACAGGACTGATCCGCAGCAGCTTTTAGACGACATTCTGGCAAGGAAAATCAATGTGTGCATCCGTCCAGACCCGGAATATCCAAAACTGCTCAAGGAAATCGACAATCCTCCGACTGTTCTCTATTATGTCGGTAAATTGCCTGATGATCATATGAAGCTGATGGCAATCGTCGGTACACGACGAATGACAGCTTATGGGAAGAATGTAGCAGAAGAATTGGGACAGTTTTTGTCGGTAAATGGCATTGGTGTCGTCAGCGGACTTGCCCGCGGGATCGATGGAGCGGCACAATCATCCGTTGTGAATGCCGGCGGTTTCACCTATGCGGTGCTTGGCTGCGGTGTGGATCATATCTATCCGCCGGAACACCGGGATCTGGCAAAGATGATCGTGCGGAACGGTGCGGTTATCAGTGAATATGCGCCAGGTACTCATCCGGATCGCACAAATTTTCCGCAGCGAAATCGGATTATCTCCGGAATGAGCAGTGGTGTAATTATTGTGGAAGCAGGAGAAAAATCCGGTTCTTTGATCACGGCACGCTTTGCTGCTGAACAGGGACGTGAGGTCTTTGTGGTTCCCGGTAAGGTGACTGATATCCAGTCTCGTGGGACTAATCGGCTGATCCGTGACGGAGCCCGGCCGTTTTTTGAAAAAGATGAGATTCTGGAGTTTCTGCAGACCTGGCAGGCTGCGGAACCGCAGAAAATGAACAAGCCTATGCAGGCGGCTTTCAGCACGCCGGATGAAAAGGCTATCATGAGTTTGATTACCAATGAAGGCCTGCACATCGATGAAATTGTACGGAAAAGCGGCCTTTCACTTAGTAAAGTTTCATCTACCATTGTATTATTAGAATTAAAGGGGATGGTCATGGAAATAGCCCCTCAAACTTATCAAAAAACGCAGGAATTGTTTTAGGAGATCATCCATGTCAGAAAATACTCTCAGCCAAAATGACCGGAATCGGTTTTATGCCGTCATCATGGCAGGCGGCGGTGGTACCCGTTTATGGCCCTGGTCAAGAAAAGGCCAGACAAAACAAATGCTGCGTATCGTCGGGAATCGTTCCATGTTTCAGATCACGATCGACCGGATCAAAGATTTGATACCTGTTGATAACATGCTGGTGATTACAACAGCTGAACAGGCAGAAAAACTGGAAAGGCAGGCAGATGAAATAAGCCATGACAATTATGTGCTTGAGCCAATGCCAAAGGGTACTGCTTCCGTTGTCGGTATGGCTGCAATCCAGCTGCTGGCAAGAAACAGAGATGCTGTGATGGCGATCCTGACTGCTGATCATTTTATTCGTGATACAAAATATTTCCGATCATTGCTGGAAAGTGCATTCACGGAAGCAGAAAACGGACATTTGGTTACCCTTGGTATTGAACCGACTTTTCCCTCAACCGGAATGGGATACATCGAGCAGGGAGAACTGCTTGAATATGCAGGTGTTAATCCTGTCCATAAAGTCAGCCGCTTCTGTGAAAAACCGGACCATGATACTGCGGTGAAATTTCTGGATTCGGGTAATTATTCCTGGAATTCCGGTATGTTCATCTGGCGTGCAGACCGAATCCTGGCTGAGATCGAAAAAGACCTGCCGGATCTTTATGCCAAACTGATGGATATCTATCCCACGATCGGTAAATTGGACTATGAGGCAAAAGTTGCGGAAATCTGGCCAACGATCCAGGCTCAGACTATCGACTATGGTGTGATGGAAAAAGCTGATGATGTAGTCGTCCTGCCTGCCCATGGACTTGGCTGGAATGATATTGGCTCGTGGGAATCCATCTATGATGTGGTGGATGAGGATGAAAACGGCAACATTCACATCAACTGCCGAACAGTCCATCTGGATTCAGAAGGTGTTCTGTCTTGTTCGGAAAATAAAGAAAAATTGATCATCACTGTGGGAATGAAGGACGTTGTAATCGTTGAAACCGACAAAGCCGTGATGGTCTGCCCAAAAAATGACACACAGCGTGTCAAAGAAATCGTACAATATCTGAAAGATAACGGCCTGGAATTGTACCTGTAAGGGAGGAGAACAATTCATTGGAAGCTTATTGTGTAAAATGCAAAACCAAGCGGGAGATGCTCGATCCCGTTCCCACTTTCACTGCTGCCGGGACGCCCATGACAAGGGGAGTCTGTCCGGTTTGCGGTACAAATCTGGTGAAGATGGGGAAAACATCGGAACATGATTCACTGGAAAAACCGGTAATTGAAAAAGCAAAGCCTGCAGCAAAAAAAACAGCTGCCAAATCCGGCAAAACAACGAAAAAAACTTCATCGGCTGCTGCCAAATCTGCCAAAACCACCGGCAGTACAAAAAAACCTGCCGGTGTCAGGAAATCAAGCAATGCGCATATCAATAAAAATCAGAGTCTGGTGATCGTAGAATCACCGGCAAAAGCCAAGACTGTCGGCAGATTTCTTGGAAATGATTATGTGGTACGCGCTTCGATCGGACATGTCCGTGATCTGAATAAATACAGCATGTCGATCGATCTGGAACATGATTTCGCACCGAAATATTATGTTCCGAAAGAGAAAAAAGAACTGGTTCAGGAATTGACCGATCTGGCAGCTGGAGCAAAGAAAGTGTACCTGGCAACCGACCCGGACCGCGAAGGGGAAGCCATTGCCTGGCATCTGCAGGAATCCGCCAACATCGATCCTGCTAAGACCGAACGGGTCGTGTTTCATGAAATCACGGAACCGGCTATCAATGATGCTTTTGCTCATCCGGGTAAGGTTAACATGGATCTGGTGGACGCCCAGCAGGCCCGCCGCGTACTGGACCGTCTGGTAGGTTACAGCCTGAGTCCGCTGCTGATGAAAAAGGTCCATATGCGGAACCTTTCAGCAGGACGTGTTCAGTCTGTGGCACTGAAACTGGTGGTGGACCGGGAGCGGGAAATCCGGAATTTTGTACCGAGAGAATACTGGACCATCAAGGCCGAACTGATCCCCGAAGGCGGAAAAGAGTCTTATACTGCGCAGCTGGCAAAGATCAACAAGAAGGAGCCGGAACTGCAAAATAAAGAACAGGTAAACGGACATCTCAATAACCTGAATGCTGCGGACTATAAGATCCTTTCGCTCAAGGAAGGTGAAAAGAAACGCCGTCCTTATCCGCCTTTCACCACTTCCACCCTGCAGCAGGAGGCCTCCCGAAGGTTGGGTTTTTCCTCTAAAAAGACCATGATGATTGCTCAGGCGCTTTATGAAGGCTTACCGGTGGGGGAGGAAGGGTCTGTCGGTCTGATCACCTATATGCGTACAGATTCGACAAACATCTCTCCGGTTGCTCAAAACGAAGCACGGGACTACATTACCGCAGTGCATGGCAAATCTTTCGTTCCGACAAAACCGCCTGTATATACGAAAAAGGCGAAGGGTGCGCAGGAAGCGCACGAAGCAGTGCGTCCCACCTCCGTGATGCGGAATCCGGATAAGATCAAACTGTATCTTGATAAGGATCAATACCGACTGTATCAGCTGATCTGGCAGCGTTTTGTGGCATCCCAGATGGCCGATGCCGTTTATAAGACCGAAACAGTTGAAGTGGAAGCGGTGAAGCAAAACAATTACCTGTTCCGTGCCTCAGGACAGAAAGTGATCTTCCCCGGGTTCCTTATCCTTTATGCCGATATCAAAGACGAGGATAACAAGGAAGAGGAAGAAAACACCATTTTTCCGAACGGATTGAAGGAAGGTCAGAAGCAGAACCTGAAGAAACTGATTCCCGATCAGCACTTTACGCAGCCGCCTGCCCGCTATACAGAAGCGACGCTGGTGCGGGCTATGGAAGAGAACGGTATCGGACGTCCTTCTACTTACGCATCGATCATATCAACTATCGAGGGGCGGAATTATGTCACGTTGGAAAAGCGTCATCTGGTCCCTTCTGATACCGGTTTTATGGTGAATGACCTGCTGGTCAATCATTTCGATGAGATCATGGATGTGGGCTTCACATCCCAGATGGAAAACGAACTGGACCAAATCGCTGATGGAGACAAAGAATGGGTGGAAGTGATCCGCCAGTTCTATGATACCTTTGAACCCGAATTGGAGAAGGCGAAGGAGAACATGCCGGAGCTCCCCAAGGCTGAACCGGAACCGGTGGGGCGTGATTGTCCGAATTGCGGCAGACCGCTGGTCTATCGCTTGGGGCGCTTCGGAAAATTCATCTCCTGCAGCGGCTATCCAGAATGTAAATATACGGAGAAGCTGCAGAAACCGGTTGAGAAGATCGGTGTAGCCTGTCCGCAATGCGGCGGTGACCTGATCATCAAGCGTACCCGTAAAGGAAAGATATTCTACGGGTGTGTAAACTATCCGAAATGTGATTTTGCCGAATGGAACCGTCCTATCGCCCAAAAGTGCCCCGTCTGCGGAAGCATGATGGTGATGAGCAGCAAAAACAGTGCAGTTTGTACCAATAAAGATTGTCAGCATAAAATCACTGTCGAAGAACAGTCAGAGCAGAATTAAGGAATAAATGATCGATACACATTGTCATCTTGACCTGGCAGAGTTTGATGAGGACCGGGATGAGGTGCTGCAAAGAGCACGGAATTCCGGGTTTGAATCCTTTGTGGTTCCCGGTATTGAATTGGACGCAATGGAGAAAATCATTAAATTAGCTGAAGCGGAATCAGATGTGTATTTCGCGTCCGGTATTCATCCGAACAATGCGGCTGAGCTGGTTCCGGACTGGCTGGATCAAGTCCGAAAGAACGCTGCTCATCCCAAATGCCGTGCAATCGGCGAGATCGGGATGGATTTTTACCGTGAATATTGTCCTCATGATATCCAGCGCGAGGTTTTCAAGAAACAGCTGAAACTTGCAGATGAACTGAACTTACCGGTGATTATTCACTGCCGCGCTGCATACGAAGAGCTGTGGTCGATTCTTTCTGCCTGGCTGAAGGGCGGTCATGGGCGGACCGGCGTCCTGCATGCCTTTGATGAAACTCAGGAAGCTGCCATGAAGGCGGTGGAACTTGGTATGAAGATCGGCATGGGCGGTCCTTATACATACAAGAAGAAAAATGAACGCCGTATAGAGATCATAAAGTCTGTTCCGCTTGAATCCATATTGCTGGAAACGGATTGTCCTTATCTCAGCCCAATCCCGCATCGGGGCGAACGCAATGAACCATCTTATGCGGCACTGACCCTTGCGAAAATCGCTGAAATCAAGGGCATCTCCTTCGATAAGGCGGACCGGCAGACAACGCAGAACGCACGGGAATTTTTTGGAATAGTTTCGTTTTAGGTTCAGGATCCAGATGTCAGGGCCGGCAGCGCTGATATTCAAAAAAGTGAGACAGAAGGAACAATTTCTTTTTGTCTCACTTTTATATAACGAAAATCAACTGATTTTTTCCGTTGAATGACGAAATTATGATATGCTTTTAGTAAGGGGAGAATGGAGTCGATTATTATGAAAAAGATTATTTTCACTTTTGCACTCATGGTTTCCCTTTTCTTTGTGCTGACTGCGGGGGCTGAACCGGACGAAAAAACCGCGAAAACGATGGCTCAGTTTGACCTGGTCCTCGAAGAAATCAAAGGATTGCCGGATGCCATTGACAATGATCTTTGTTCCGGTGACCGAGCCGCCTATCGGAAGAATATGACAAAGCTTGCACAGAAGATCATTGAAGCCAACACGCTGCTCAAAGATGTAAAACTCACCTATCCGATTGATCTGTGGACGATTTATAACCGCATCAGCGCCAACCCGGTCTGTGGTGTTGGTAAACAAGCTATGGGCGCCTTTGGTGAAGCTGATATCAGTCGTATTAATAATGAAGAAGTGATGGAACTGCGGATCAACGAAGACCTGTGCCCCTGCTGGAACATCATCACCGGAAGGGAAGAACTGACCGGGTTCATGAAAGATGGTGCTTGCCGCTGTATTCTTCACTAAATTCTGTCATCTTAACAAAAACTTTTCTGAAATTATGTTATAATCTACCCTGCTTGCCCGAAGAGATCGGGTGGGCTATGTTTTATTGTGCCTGAAAAGGCAGCCGGTAACGTCAGCTTTACTGTCGTCCGGTAAACCGGTGGGTAACCGCCGGCAGATTCAAATCGGAGGCTATAGAAAGTGCCAACCATCAATCAACTGATTCGCAAAGGTCGAAAGAC
>CAYWGX010000026.1:0-19167 GCA_964457635.1 uncultured Leptolinea sp. | reverse complement strand
TCGCAGCAACCACAGGCGGCTGGGTCTGGGTTACTTTTGTTGTCGCAGCAGCTCTAATCGTCGTGGCAGCAATGCAGTTAGCCAAGTATGGCGACGTTATTGCTGCCCGTACCAAACTCGGCGGAATGTTTATCGGCGTTCTGCTCCTTGCCGGTGCGACATCCCTGCCGGAGCTTCTGACATCTATCAACTCCATCAATATGGGGTCTCCGGAACTTTCTGCAGGCAACTTTTTCGGTTCCAGCGCATTCAATATGTTCATCCTGGCGATTCTGGACGTTCTCGGTAAAGATCAGCGCATCCTGCGCACATCCCAGGGACGTCACCTGGTCTCCGGCGGATTCGCAGTCTTCATCTGCACGCTGGTGATCTTTTTCCTGGTCGCGAACCCGATTTTGACGCAGCTGAACTTCAATATCGGCTGGGTAGGCATCGATTCCATCATCATCATGCTCTTCTACGTGCTGGCAATTTACATGATCCAGCAAAGCGAGCAGGACGCGGTCTCCACCGAGATGACTGAAGAAGAACTTGCCGAAATCCCGAGTCTGAAAGTCGGTCTGATCGGCTTCGCCGCTGCCGCGGTCGTTTTGGGCCTGGTATGTCCCTTCATGGTGCGGGCTGCAGAGCAAATCTCCGAAATCACCGGGCTGGGCACCAGTTTTGTGGGTTCCTCCCTGGTAGCACTGGTCACCTCTCTGCCGGAAATGGTCACTTCCATCTCTGCCATCTCCATCGGTGCCGCGGACATGGCTCTTGGCAACCTCTTCGGTTCCAACATGTTCAACATGTTCGGTATCGGTATTGCCGACCTATTCTACACTAAAGGACGTTTCCTCTCCACTGTTGACAATTCCTTCATCGTAGTCGGTATGCTGGGCGCCCTGATGACCGCCTTTGGTCTGCTGGGCAACATTGTAAAATTCAAACGTATCGGCAAAATCATGGATATCGATTCCGCGATCCTTACCTTCCTTTATTTCGGCGGTATGTATATCCTCTTCGTCATGAGCCGGGGCGGCTGATAGAAACAAAAAGACACGCATAAAAAAGAGCGGCATACCGCTCTTTTTTTCTCCTTTCATCATTCACCTTTCGCCCTTCTTCCTTCTATGATATACTCATAGGCATGAAACAGATCGAATCCTTTGTCAAAAACTGGCCGCGGGCTTTGTTCATGATGCTTGCGGGGGCCCTGCTCGGCTGGTTCTTGTGGATATTCCTGCCGCAGCAATACACCGCCATCAGCCGGCTCAGCGTCAGTATTGACTATAATCGTACCGGTAAACTTGATGATTTAGAACAGGATCGTCTGCTGGGTATCACAGAAGATATGATCCACTCTGATAAGGTGATGAAAGCGGTATTTCAAAATTCATCTGAGCCTGACTATCAGACTTTTTTTGGCCACACAGCCACTACCCGCACCAATCAGACCTGGAGCCTGATGATCACCGGGGAAGACCCGAAGGAGATCGGCTCCGCTGCGGTCTTGTGGCTTGATCTTGCCTATGATGAACTTCGCAATGCACTGGACCACGCCATCCTGGCAGAGGCATTGGAAAATAAAATTGAGGGGCTCTCCCGCTGTATTCAGGACTCCTCACTCGCTGCCATGTCGGCTGTATGTCCGGATAATCCTGAAGCGACTCACGAGCGCATTGAAGATCTCAGCTTGCGGCTCCGAGAGGAACAGATTCTCTCCGGCGGAATCTCCACTGCTATCCGACTCGGTGTTAAAAATCCGGATCAGCTGCAGATACGTCCTGCATCCCGCACCGCCGCTGTGAGCACACTGATCGGAGCTCTGATTGGATTGCTCACATCTGTGGCTATCGTCTGGATACCCAAAGGGAATGATCCGAAATGAAACGATTTTGCATTCGGGTTTCGGATTGGAAAATCTGGGACGTTCTTTGGGGGCTGTTTGTCCTGATTTTGCCGTTTACATCCGTTCCAATCATCGTCCGTCTGGTACACTCTGATGTGGTCGCTGCACCATCTGCTCTTCTGCTTCCCTTTCTTCTGGTTGTTTTATTCATTTCCTTTTTTCTAAATCATGATACACTGCCAGGACAGGCAATTCCGCTGATCCTGACTGTCCTGATGCTCCTTATCACATCAGTATATTCTTTTATTAATCCCATTCCTGAATATAAGGGGAATAGCCAGCTGCGCAGCTCTTCCATGGCAGTCCTGACCCTGTTCGTTGGACTTGGATACTATCTGGTTTCACTCCTGCGGCATAATAACGAAAAAAGACTGTGTACAAGCTTTCAGCTGCTGAGCATCAGCGGTGCTGCCGTGTGTCTCTGGACGCTGCTGCAGGCTTTTTTCTGGTATAAAGACAAACATTACCCGACATGGATGCAGCAGATCCAGTTTACACTATCCATTGGATCCCTTTACCGTCAGCGCTTTGTCGGTTTTACGCTGGAACCATCCTGGCTGGCACATCAGCTGAACCTGCTTTACCTGCCCTTCTGGTTTGCAGCCTCCATTACCGGATACAGCGCCTTCCGCTTCCGGCTCAAATTTCTGACCGCCGAACGGATACTCTTTCTTATCGGAACGCTGGTATTATTCCTGACCCTTTCCCGGGTCGGTCTGGCGGCATTTCTGATCACCGTAGCTTTTGCCATGCTGGTCTTTCTGAAACGGCTAATCCACCGGATCACGAGCAGTTTCCCGCGAAAAAGACGGACACTGATCACAGTACTTGCCATTTTAAGCATTGTTCTGCTGCTGGCCGCTGCCGCCTATGGGATCCTGAGACTCCTGATGAAGCTGGATTTTCGGATGGCAGGACTCTTCTCCGTTGATCTGAAAGGACGTTCTGATCCGGTTTTTTACCTGGCAGAAAAACTCAGCCTGGCTGCGCGCTTTGTTTACTGGGATGGAGGGCTCAGCATTTTTAATCAACATCCTCTGTTCGGTGTCGGGTTGGGACACGCCGGATACCACCTGCCAAAGACTCTGAATGATTACGCCTACCGCTTGGTTGAAGTCCGGGATTTGATCTATCGTTCCAACACGCTGCTCAATATCAAAAGCCTCTGGATCCGCATCCTTGCTGAAGGCGGCATCCTCAGTTTCATCTGTTTTTTTATCTGGTACCTGCGTTCGCTGCTCGGGAACATACTGAACCTGCGTACCTCCAATCCATTACAAGCTACAGCAGCCTGGATGGGCTGCTTCACCCTGCTGGCTTTTATTCTTGAGGGCTTCAGTCTGGATACCTTCGCATTACCATATCTCTGGTTCAGCACCGGACTGGCAGCGGCAAGTGAAATAAGATATCAGAAATAAAAAATCAGAAATCGGGTGGTAAACTTATTCACATGCAAAGATTGAGCCGTCATAATCATCAATACGGAATGCAAAAAACTGATCGACCATTTCATATATCTGATTTCTTATCACCTGTTTCTTATATCTTTTATCTTATTTCTTATTTTTTATTTATCTTCTTCCCGATGCCGGCATTGGCATTCAGTGATCCCCGTCCAAACGACAGTATTGAAACGGCACTGACCTTTGGCGATATCAGCACCGCGCCTTTTCCCAACCTCACCCCACCTCCGGACTGGAAAATCGGCATGGAACGGGAATTCAATGTACTGGATGTCACCACAGGCATTATGAATATCTGCACTGCCCGCATCTTTCAAATCACAGACAATATCGTATTTTGGCTTGACGCACGGGAACAGGTTATGCCCAGCGATGAAATTTCCGACAGGCTTTTCCGTTTCGATGCACAGACGCTGCCAATGCTCCGAAAAACCTTCGGTGAGGAAGCTACCCCCGGTATCGACAACGACCCGCGATTTCATGTGGTTTTTACAAGCCGCATCAGCGAAGCTTACAACGGTTACTTTTCCGCTGAAGACAGTGCGGATCCCCGCATTCGGAAAAATTCCAACGGTATGGAGATACTATATCTCAATACCGCTCTGCTGAACCGCGGGGCGGATGCCGTGATCAACACGCTCACCCACGAATTTCAACATATGATCCATCACAGCCATGATGCAAACGAAATGAGTTTTATCAATGAAGGCCTTTCCGGTCTGGCTGAATATCTGGCACTCGGGTCCATCAAAGACAGCTTTATCCGTACCTATCTCAATGATACCGGACGATCCCTGATCTGGTGGCCGGAAAGCAGCACCACAGCGCCTTATTACGGCTCTTCTTTTCTTTTCTGCATGTACCTCTATGATCGTTTCGGTGCTGAATTGATCTATGAGCTGGTGAATGTTCCGGGGAACGGTTTGAACGGTCTGGATCAGGCTCTGCAACGCTGTGGGGTCCCCTATAATGCCAATGAAATTTTTCAGCAATGGACAGCCGCACTGCTGGCCCGGCTGTTGCAGACTCCTGTTCGGGAATGGGGGTATCAAACCTTTCCTTTCCCGCAGGATGGTATTTACCGGGATATCAAAACACTCTCCTGCGGGATTTCAGAACTGCATGAGACTGCTCAATATGGCATCCGTATCTATAAGAGCAATTGCGGGATGCCATGCCGCATAACGGTTGAAGGCAATGCCAAAAGTTCGGTCACCCCATTGGAAATTCCGGACGGGGAATACGCCTGGTGGAGCGGCGCTGTCAGCAATTCCATGGCACTGCTGACCCGCTCTTTTGACCTTCGGGATTCATCAGATCCCGTCTTTGAATACGATGCCAATTTTGCTATCGAGGATGGCTACGACTACTATTATCTGCTTCTGACAGACGAACAGGGCAAGGTCACACGGCTTTTGCCATCTACTGCCACTGATACCAACCCCGCTGGTCAAAATCTGGGAGGGGGAAGCAGCGGACGCTCTGCAGGAACCGTTCATGAAGCCATCGATCTCATGCCCTGGGCAAGGGAACAAATCCGGCTGACATTTATTTATCTGACGGATACCGCAGGCTTGGGTGACGGATTGCTGCTGGATAATTTCCGTATCAAAACCATCACATATCAGGATGACGCAGAAAGCGATGACGGCGGCTGGCTTGCAGAAGGTTTTTCACGGATACAGACTGCCGTTCCGCAGCGATTCTCGCTGGTTGTCCTGCATCCGCAAAGTGACGGAACATCAATAGCCGAATTTGCCTTCTTTGACGGAGGTGAACCTTTCAGCCTTGACTGCCCGGAAGGCAATTGCACCTTTGCAGTCAGCCCTGTCAATCGGGATATCCGCTCCCGTGCGGCTTTCAGTGTTTCCTTAGAATCTGATTAGAAACTGTTTCCTCTGAAAAATTTCAAGTATGATTATAAATGTAAGGAGTACGCAGTAAGAAGTGATACTCCTTACCACGTACTCCTTGCTCATTACTTCGGACTCCATACTAAGAAGGAGGATTATCATGAAATTTATCGGAAATTTGATTTGGTTTTTACTGGCAGGGCTGATTATGTGGATCAGTTGGATGCTTGCCGGAATTCTGTGGTGCATCACCATCGTAGGCATTCCCTGGGGAGTGCAGTGCTTCAAATTCGCAAAACTCTGCCTGTTTCCCTTCGGGAAGGAAGTGAAATATGGCGGCGGTGCCGGCTCACTGATTTTGAACATTCTCTGGATCGTGATCTCCGGCGTACCACTGGCTATTGAAGCCGCGATCTGCGGAGTCATTTTCTGCGTCACGATCATCGGCATACCCTTCGGTAAACAGTGCTTCAAGATCGCTAAACTCGCACTCATGCCTTTCGGCACCGAGGTTGCTGAAGGGGAATAAGCAATAAGAAATAAGATAAGATATAAGAAAAGAAGGAGCAGAGTGCGATACTTTGCTCCTTCTCTAACAAATCACATTGAAGGCCACTCCTTACGGTGCAGGCATGGCGCCGGAAGGATCAATCTCCGTGAAACATCTATTGTCTAAAATCTCATCTGCTGACAGCTGCACCGGACTCAATGCGGTTGGTGATGAACTTTTCCACCGAACGGACAGGAATCTCCATCACACCGGCGATTTCGCCATAAAGCAGACGCTCGCTGTTGTCGCGGGCATGGGATTCAAATTCCGAAATGCGCTTTTTCCTGGCAGAAAGCTGTTTCCCTTTGCGATAAATCGTCCGCAGCAGAAGAACCCAATCTCTCGGATCACCGGAGCGCATCAGGGCGTTGTAACTGTTTTTTATGTTTTCCATATCGAGCATACGGTTCCCCGTAGAAGTGACCGTCATCGGCTCGATTCCCGGCATGGAATCGATCATCTCCAGAATCTGTTCCTGTGTCATCGGACAGCGAAGCCTCCCGCCATGATCGACAGCGGTATAGAAAGTCGTCCCGTATCCGTCATCCGCAAGGGGAACCATTTCATAATAATCTTTTTCATCCTGGCCCGGAAACTGTCGTTTTGAAATCCCCGTGATTCTGCAAATTCCGTGTTCATTGTGGACAACTTTGTCCCCTACTGCAAACATAACATCCTCCGTTTCACCGCTTCATGCTCATCCGAACCACAATTTAATTATACCTGACAGAATGATACAGAATACCGGTGAAAAGTGACTTATGTCAGACAATAAGAAAAGGAAAACACTGATCCACCCAGGCTGACGGAGATCAGTGTTGTCAAAATTTGCTGTATCCGGCTGTTATTTTTCTTTTGGCATGGCTTTGTTCACCGGATTCGGGATATTCGGACCAATACCCTCAGAGATTTGATTAACAGCCGGCATAATATCTTTCAACAGACGGTTATTGTTCTGATGAATTCTTCCAATTTCCCTCGATCATATCCGGATTTTCTCTGCCGCGGCTGCTGTTCATTTGATTCAATACAGCTGAGAACAGGATCATAAGCAGATCATCCACCGGACCGGGAGCAAGATCCACAGGGGAAATCACATAAACTGCCAATAAAGCAATGAGCATTACCTTCAAAACATTGTTGTTCATCACACATATCCTCCTCATAATCATCTTTACGGGGCAGCCCGCCTTACACTATTATAATAAAAGATATGCCAAAAAGGTTCAATCACAACTACTGCAAAATAACGCCCGGTATTTCCTCATTAACTGCAAAATAGGAAAATTTTATTTTTTTTGTCATCTTTCTGTTATAATTTATTTTAAGGCTTTCAAAGTAAGGAGAAGACTATGACTAAAAAACTGAACATCCTGCTCATCGTCCTGACCGTTCTGCTGACAGTCACGAGCTTGAGCTCTGCTGCCGACCAGTGGGCTGACGTCAAAAGTGCCGGAGTGCTGCGATTCGGTGTGGCGCCGGATTATTATCCGTTTGTTTACACCGAAGGAACCGACCTTGACGGTCTGGACATCGCCCTGGTTAAAGAAATGGGAAAGCGGTTGGGTCTCGAGGTCAAACCGATCAACATGGCATTTGACGGGTTGATCGACTCCCTGCTGCTCGGTCAGGTTGACCTGATCGGCGGCGGTTTTTCCATCACGGAAAAACGCCTGGAGCAGATCGACTACACAAATGCTTATTACCAGGCAGGCGGTGTGATCCTGTGCCGTGCCGGTAATCCCGTCACAGAAACCAACATTCAAAATTTTAAGCTCGGTGTCCTGAAAGGAACAAGCTTTGAGCAGTGGGTCGCTTCTAACCTGCTGATGGGCGGTAAGATATCCCCGATCAATGTCTTTACCTTTTCAAAAAATGAAGAGACCATCAACGCACTGAAGAACGGACAGGTCGACATGGTTCTAATCGATGAAGATGTGTACCGTTCCCAATACAAAAACGACTCCTCCATCATTCTTGTAAACAGCAATGTCATGAATGAAAGATATGCCTACGGTGCTCCCAAAGGCTCCACGATGATCCCCGAGCTGAACAACGTGATGCGCGAAATGTTCAAGGACGGAACTGCACAAAAAATCGCAGACGATTATTTTTCACGAGACTACTCTGACCTCATCGCACCTTCCATCACCCGTCCTTCTCAGGCCTATAACCCGGCAATTACCCCGGCGGAGGACATGGTCATCTCCCGTGAAGTCACCACAGCTGAAGCCAACAATGTCCGCGCGAACAACCAGCCCGGCTGCCGCAACGGTATGATGTTCATCAGCGATGTCAGCATCCCGGACCGCACTGTCCTGCTGCCGAACATGTCTGCCACCAAGACCTGGAATGTCCAGAACACCGGCACCTGCACCTGGGACTCGACCTACAGCTTCAACTATGTCAAAGGCTCCGTCTTTGGACCGACCTCTGTGAAGATCACCAAACTGGTCGCTCCCGGTGAAAAATATGAAATCTCCGTGCCCTTCACCACCCCGGCAGCCAACGGTGAATACACCGCCTGGTGGCAGATGCGCGGTACCGAAGGCAACAACTTTGGCCAAACCATCTGGTACGATTTCCAGGTGAACGGCACTACCGGTTCCTCCGACCAGAAGGTTTCTCAGGGAACCCCGAAGATCCTCAAATGGTACCCGGACTTCTATTCCACCGAAAACGGCAAATGCCCGAAGACCTATTATGAGGTGACAAATGCCTATCAGGTCGAGTTCTACATCAACAACCAGTATGTTGATTCTTCACGGAACCTCTCCGGCTACACCTACCTCTGCCCGGCAAAGAAATCCGGCACCTATACCTTCGGCATCGTAGCAGTCGGTGAGACCCGAGTCAGCACGGCCTATAACTTTATTGACAGCACGCCATATTCTGACCCGAAGGTCGGTGTCAATGCGGAATGGCCGCACTGGACACAGGAAATGGACCATCGGACCTACGGGCTCAGTAATTACAAATAAACACTACAAGTGATCAGGAAACCGGCGGACCCGCAAAAGGATCCGCCGGTTTTATGTTAAGGAAGCACTGACTTCAGGGACACTGCGGACATTTCCCGATGTTCCACTTCTGGGACATACAGGACCTGTCCCCAATGTCCCTTTTTTATCAGCGTTTCCTTAATAATCACGCATATTACTTCACCGTGATACGCACCTCTTCGCTGAGGGCATTGGCTCCGACAACTGCCAATTTTACCGTATAGGTACCTGCGGGCAGCGCGGATGCCGGTGAGTAGAAAACCTCACCCTCTTCACAGGTCACACCTACTGCACCGCAGACCAGTGGGGAGATCGTGGTCACATTGTTCTGAGCATCGGTCAGGATCAGCTCATACGATGTGCTCTCGCTGTATTCCAGCGGCCAGCGGAAAAGCGGACGGGAGGAGACCACCGCACCTCCCTTCGGTGAGGAGAGCTTCAGGACCTTTCCACCCTTGCTGAAAACCAGGGAGATCATGTCACCCTTCGTGTTGAATTCCGAATAAGGAGTGACCGTGATGCGGTAATTTTCCGCGTCGGGGATGGTCTTGAACTCGATCGAACAGGTATTCCCGTCGCACCAGGCCTGTTCCCGGTTCAGATCCGCGCTGAAGAGCAGCGTATTGGCGTTATTGAAGATCTCGATGTGGAACAGTGCAGCACCTTCACCCGGATCTGTCCAGAGGATCACCGGAGCCTCATTTGTCAGGTATCCGTTCTGTGCCGGGCGCAGATAGCTTATGGCTTTCATTACAGCCGCCCCCTGATAGGTAAAGGAACCGTAAGCAATGTTCCACAGGGCACCGTTTCCGCCGTATCCAGCCACGGACCAGGTGTAATTGCCGTTCTTCGTCAGCGTGTAGTTTGGCGTCCATTTGCAGAGTTCAATAGTACAGTTGGACGAAGATACCTGATTTTCAAACAGGGTCTGGCCCGAAGAATCCAGCAGCTTCACCATGTAATAGGAGGCACCGGTCAGCGTACGCCACTGGAATTCCGGCTTGTTCACCGTGATGGTCCCAACCGGATAGGAACAGCTCGGGACTGTATTGGCATAATTGTTATAGTAGACATTGTTATAGTTGCAGTAGTCACATTCCACGTAGAAATCACGCCAGGAGGACCAGCCGGAAGCGAAATCCTTGTTCCGGGCCTGGACACGCCAACTGTAGGTACCGGCCGGCAGGAAGAGGTCTGTCTTCACATAGCAAATGCCCTTGCCGACATAGATATCCTTGACACTGTACCAGCGGTCCATGCGGATGCGGCTGTCATATTTCCCGACCACCTGAATGCGGTACTCAATGGCGCCGTCCCGGACATCTTCCCATTCAAAGGAAGGATAGGTCCGGTTGACGATAGTTCCGTCCGGCCGATAAGCCTGCGGGGTGGTGATGTTGGCAGCAATTTCAAACTTCATCTCGCCGGAGCGGGCGCTGCCGGAGCTATTGATGGCCGTTACTGTCCAGGCATATTGACCTGTACCGGGCAGTGTGGTGCTGACGATACAGCGATTGTTCTGGCAGGTCACATCTGTGTTGCTGAGGCTGAGACTGCCCTTCTGTCCTTTATCATTCCGCCACTCGACCAGATATTTTTCCGCGTTCTCTGACGGAGCCCAATAGAAGCCCAGGTTCCGCACAGTATAACGGCCTTTCGGACATTCCTGCACCGGAGCTTTCGGCTTCGGAAGCGGTGTTGCCGTCGGCGTGGCGGTCGGTGTCGGGGTTAAGGTCGGAGAAACAGCTTTCAGTTTGAAGCTTTGTGTGCCGCTCGTTTTGGTATCAGCAGAACTGTCGGAGCCATAAGTTCCGCTCACATACCAGGTGACATCCGCATCCGGATAGGAGCTCAAATTTTCCGTATATGCGCAGCGTCTGTCCGCACAGGATACAGAGGAAACAGTTGTTTCGTAGGTCTTTGAATCTTTGGCTGTTATGATCGACAGAGAGAGCTTAAAAACCACATCTGTCTTTTCCGAGCCTGCGTCATAATCATAGTTCCATTCAAAGGTAACATTTCCGGCCGGAACAGTACTGCCCTCCGACGGTTTGGACAGCGCAATACTATTCAGCTTTCCTTCCAGAGAGACAGCGGGGGCGGGACCCTTCAGCATGATCATAGGCTTGTTTTTTAGGCTGAATATTTCAGATAATTCTGCAAGCACAGATGCAGTGAATTCACCCGAATGTTCATCCAGCCAGTCCGCGGTCAGCCAGGCAAAGTCCGCATCCGCCAGTTCTTCGGAACTCAGAATTCCGGAAAGTTCAGCCTTTGCTCCGTCTGTAAGACCGGACTCCTTTTGTCCGGCAGCAGGTTCATCTTTTTTCTCATCCTCAACGGATTTCTTTTCGTCATCCACACCGTCTTCAGTGATTCCGCTTTCCTCACTGTCATCAGTTTTGACATCGGACTTCTCAACATCTTCAGCGCTTTTATCGGTTTCTTCACCGCCTTCAGTGCTGCTGACAATATCATTCCCGCCTTCGGTATTCTCCTTTGAACCCTTCTCAGTGTCATCACCATTGATAACATCGCCACCTTCGGTGCCACTGTCGGTTCCGTCACCACTTTCAACATTGTCAAGGGACTTATCACGATCTTCAGTACTAATTACAGGAACATTGGCTGGGAGGCTTGTTTCAGTTTTCTCATCTTCTTTTGATATCAGAAGCTCATCCATGTTTTTCGTCAAAAGCGATTTATCAGGATCCTCGTCGGACAACTCTCCGGATTGATTTGATTCCTGCTCATTCGTCACGTTGGTCATGACCGGTTCCAACACCGGGATTTCCTTGATTTCCTCCAACTTTTTATTCGAAATATCGGATTTGAGATCTACCTGCGTTTCATTTTGATCCATTTGTGAAACCGGACCCCCTGGTGAGAAAACCGTTACATTGACCTCCGGTATGACAGGGGCAGAATCTCCTTCAGATGATCCGGAAGGATTTCCGTCATCCGAATCTGACGATGAAATCAGCAGCTGCGGGAAAGTCGTTGTCTCGAAAACCTGGACAAAATCACTTTTCAGGTTTGATACTCCACCATCGGAGAACGAATCAACAACCTGACGGGCTGTCGCTTCTTCAGCTGCTGCCGCCTGTTTGGCTGCATCTTCAGCTGCCGATGCCTGTTTGGCTGCATCTTCAGCTGCCGCTGCCTGTTTGGCTGCTTCTTCGGCTGCCGCCGCCTGTTTAGCTGCTTCTTCGGCTGCCGCTGCCTGTTTGGCTGCTTCTTCGGCAGCTGCCGCCTGTTTAGCCGCTTCTTCTGCTGCCGCCTGTTTGGCTGATTCTTCAGCTGCCGCTGCTTGTTTGGCTGCTTCTTCGGCTGCTGCCGCCTGTTTGGCTGCATCTTCAGCTGCCGCTGCCTGTTTGGCTGCTTCTTCGGCAGCTGCCGCCTGTTTAGCCGCTTCTTCTGCTGCTGCCGCCTGTTTAGCCGCTTCTTCGGCTGCCGCTGCCTGTTTGGCCGCTTCTTCGGCTGCCGCTGCCTGTTTGGCTGCTTCTTCGGCTGCCGCTGCCTGTTTGGCTGCTTCTTCAGCAAGTTTTTTCTGTTCAGCTTCCTGAAGCTGTCTCAGCTGTTCCTGCTGTGTGACCCAGGCCGCATTGTTTGCCGCACACTGATCCAGCGTAAGCGTCTCACTCAAATACAGCGTCTGGTCCTTTGTATACTGATAGCATAAAGTGTTACCCGGAGTCCCCTTCTGATAAGGGATCCCGTTTGCATCCAAACAGGCGCATGGCTGAGGTACAACCGGCTGCTGGGCACCAGCAATGCCGGTCAGCGCCGTCAGCAGGATGCAAAAAACAATCAAAAAAATCCTGTTCGTTTTTTTCATGATCATATCCTCCATAGCGCATTAACGTCGGATGAATACAAATAGTTTCCCTTTTGGTTCAAGCTTCGAATACAGTCCGGTTATTCTTTTGGCTGAATATATTTTTTGATCAATGCATCCCGCACAAAATCCGGCACCATCCCGGTCACATCCCCGCCGAGAGAAGCGACTTCCTTGACAGTCGAAGATGAGACGAAGGTATACTGATGCGTGGTGATGAGCGAAACGGTTTCGATATCCGGGGCCAGCTTCTTATTTGCCAGGGCCATGCGGAATTCATAATCAAAATCGGAAAACACACGCAGTCCGCGGACCATGACCTTCGCACCGATTTTCCGGGCATAATCCACTGTCAGGCCGGTATAGCCTTCCACGGTAATGTTGGGAATGTCGGCAAAGACACGTTCCGCCATTTCCATCCGTTCCTCAAAGCTGAAGAGCAGATTTTTCTGCGGTGTGGCATAAATGCAGACGATCAGTTCGTCAAAAATATCGGCGGCACGGCGGGCGATATCGATGTGCCCGTTGTGGATCGGGTCAAAACTTCCGGGGAAGATCGCTCGGGTATTCATCAGCTGATTTCTCCTTTACGCTGTGCGGACGCGGTTTCCAGCACCCGCTGTTTCAGAATTGCATTTTCCGGTTTACTCAAATCCGGGTCACTATCAAAGACTTTCTGCGCCTCAGCGCGGGCTTTTTCGATCAGGCGGACATCCAGCATGGAGGCCAGCTTCATTTCCCGCATACCGGACTGACGCTTGCCGATGAAATCTCCCGGACCGCGCATCTCCAGGTCCATCTCTGCCAATTTGAACCCATCGTTGGTTTCCACCATGGCATTCAGGCGCTGGTTTTCGGTGTCATTGTCTTTGTCCGGGATCAGAGCACACCAGGCCTGGGCATCACCACGTCCCACACGTCCGCGGAACTGGTGCAGCTGAGCCAGCCCGAAATGGTTCGCTCCTTCGATCACCATCACAGTGGCATTCGGAACATCCACGCCCACCTCGATCACCGATGTGGAAACCAGAATGTCATATTCGTGATTCTTGAAGGCTTCCAGGATCGCGTCCTTCTCTGCGCCTTTCATCCGCCCGTGGAGCAGCGCGACCTTCCTGTCCGGGAAGACCTGAGACTGCAGGAATTCACTGCCCTCAATAGCCGCCCGGCCTTCTTTCTCCTCATCATCACCCTCTTCCACCAGCGGATAGATGACGAAAGCCTGGTGACCCGCTTCGATCTCTTTTCGGATCCGACTATAGACCTTTTCCCGCAGGACCGGCGGGATGATGACCGTCCGGATCGGCTTGCGTCCGGCGGGGAGTTCATCGATCAGGGTCAGGTCCAGATCGCCGTAGATCGTCAGCGAGAGAGAACGGGGAATCGGCGTGGCTGTCATCACCAGCAGATGCGGATTGGTTCCCTTGGCACGCAGTGCCGCACGCTGATCCACACCAAAGCGGTGCTGTTCATCGATCACTGCCAGCTGCAGGTTTTTAAAGCGCACCGGTTCCTCAATGAGGGCATGGGTCCCGATCAGAACACGGATATCACCCGCTTCCAGACGCTCCCGGATCTCCTGCTTCTTTCCATCCGGTGTTGCACCGACCATCAGTTCCACCTGCTCAGCCCGGATCGGGGCATTTTCGCCCAGCCCTTCCAGGAAACGCAGGAAATTGCGGTAATGCTGTTCAGCCAGCACTCCGGTCGGTGCCATAATGGCCGCCTGACCGTCTTTCATCGTCACGATCAGGGCTGCCAAACTGGCGACGATGGTCTTGCCGGACCCTACATCCCCCTGGACCAGACGGTTCATAGGATGACCGGAGGCCATATCCTTCCGGATATCGGCCAAGGCTGCCTTCTGTGCATTGGTCAGTTCAAAGGGCAGGTTGGCAAGCCAGCCGTTTTCAAACAATTCATCAGAAACTTCAAAAGGTTCGGCCGGCAGCCCATTCCACTCCTGCTTTTGGGAAAGCACGTTGAGCTGCATGAAAAAGATCTCATCAAAGGCCAGACGGTCACGGGAATAGCGCAGCAGTTCCCGTGATTCCGGGAAATGGATGTTGGAGATCGCCATCTGCAGCGGCAGCAGGTCTGCGGATTCCAGCACAGAATCCGGCAGGCACTCCGGCAGCTGCCCAATCCAGTGGCGGACCGTGTTGTACATCATCCGGCGCAGGAAATTCTGCTTCAGGTTCTGGTTCAGCGCATAGATCGGCACAATACGGTTGGTCGTGATGTTTTCCTGGTCTACCGGCTCCCATTCCGGGTTGCTCATCACCGGACGGCCCAGGAAGATATCGATCTTCCCGGAAAGCACGATCCCCATCCCGACAAAAATCTGATGAGCCAGCCAGGCACGGTTGAACCAGGTCACCCGCATCATGCCGGTCCCGTCGGCGACCGTAACTTCTGTGATCTGATAGCGTCCCCGCTGGCCGCTGCTGATGGAGCGCACTACACCGATGATGGTCACGGTTTCATCCGGCTGGACCCGGTTGATAGCCTTGAAGGCGGAAAAATCATCATAGCGGCGCGGGAAATAGAAAAGGAAATCCCGGACCGTATAGACATCCTGCTTGGCAAGCGCTTTTGAATTGGAATAGCCGATCCCGGGAATATCGGAAACCGGGCTGTCAATGGAAGGTCCTTTCGGATTGACCTGCGGATGACCGAAATGCTTCCGCAATTCACTGACAGAGGGAGCGGCCGGGCGGGTATAAGGCTCATGATGGATGCGGACCGGTTCGGTTTTCTCAGCGGCCTGCACATCCTTCTGTACCGCTGCAGCCGCGGCATTACGCGGCTCCTGTGAGGAAGGCTTTTCCCGGTGATGTTCTTCCGGATTAATTACCGGTTCAGGACGATGTTTGCGCTCCACACGCTCTTCCCGATGTACGGGCACGGAGCGCTCATTGAAGGAACGGCGTTCCGGGGTTCTTTCTCCCCGGGATGCAGGTGCCGCATTTTGCTGAGGAGCTGTTTCCTGCTCCTGTCTGCGGCCGCGGTTCCGCTCCCGCTGCGGAGCAGCTTCCGGTGCGGGAAGGATGTCCATGATGTCATTGACGGCAATTTTCCGTTCTTCCGGTTCCTTGTCTCCGTAAGTATTCAGAAATAGGATGATTTTTTCATTCAATTCCGGCGAAATGCCCGCAGCAGCAGATTCTTTCTGCCAGTTCGGGAGAAATTTTCCCATCCCGCCGACAACAGCACGATTGTCGCAATTACGGCTGAGCTCCAGCTTCAAAAAACGCCGGAGTTTTTCCACAGGTGATATCAACATTGTTCAATTTTCCATTTCTTTAGTTACCCCCGGGCCGGGGTCTCCCCCGGAGAAGGCGGCACGATGTAATACTCTTATTATAAATGAAGAAGTAAGAATGATGAATGAAGAATTTGCATTTTTACCTTACTTCCATATTTCTGATTTCTGATTTAGATAAACATTCCATCCACGATCCAATCCTGGATGTTTTCGTTCCGAACGTCATTGGTTTCGCCCTCCGCGACCCGAACCGTGACCGTACTGCCGGCGGGGACCGAATGTGTCAGCCAGACGTTGCCGCCGATGACGCTGTCCTCGCCGATGTTGGTATTGCCGCCCAGGATCGTGGCACCGGCATAGATCACCACCCGGTCACCGATATTCGGATGGCGCTTGATGCCCTTCACAAGCACACCGTCCGGTCCGGCCTCAAAGCTCTTCGCACCCAGCGTCACATGCTGGTAAAGCTTGACATGCTCACCGATGGTGGTGGTTTCCCCAATCACCACACCGGTCCCGTGGTCGATGAAAAAGTAAGGGCCGATCGTCGCACCGGGATGGATGTCAATGCCGGTCAGCCGATGAGCATATTCGGTCATGATGCGGGGAATCAGCGGGATGTTCATTTCATAAAGCTTATGAGCCACGCGGAAGATGGTGATGGCTTTGAATGCCGGATAGGTCAGGATGATCTCATCCGTATTTTTCGCGGCAGGATCCCCTTCATAGCCGGCCTGAATATCCGTCTTCAAAATCTCCAGGATCCCGGGAAGGGCCTCGATCAGTTCCAGTGCCCGGGCTTCCGCCTGCTCACGGCTTTCGGAAACCGAAGCGAAACAGGTGGAAAAGGAATCATAAGCCCGCATCAGTTCCCAGGTGCGCTTTTCAGTCTCCTCAAAGCGCCCGCGGGCGGAGCCGAAATGATGGGGAAATAATGCAATGAACAAAAAGCCGATCGCCTCGATGATTTCACTCTCCAGTCCAAGGTAAGACCCGGATTCCGGTGCCGTCCCGATTTTGACAAATTCCCCGGCGATCTCTTCCAGATGTGCTGCCAATGATCTATTTGTGTTTTCTTCCATAATTTCCTCGTTCACGATAACGGTAGTCACTTCAAATTCTTTTTAATACTGATTTCATCGATCGTCATGACATAATCAGGTTCAACAGAAACATTTCTGACGAGTGTTTCGACTTTATATGTTTTTTCGGACAACTGAAATGAAAAACTGATTTCCTCATCAGTATGGCTTAAGTTTTCAATATTCAATATCATTTCCCTTTGATCAGACTGACATGATACTTCAGCCGCATTCAACCGGGAACCTCTGATTGTTACGTCATAGCGGCCGGGCCAGAAGGTCGCGTAAGGACCATAAGACATACCACCCGGAGCGAGAAGACGCTGTCCATTCAAATCAACTCCATTTTCAAGCCATTGATTATTTTCAAAAACAAAATCATACCCGGGGTACAAACAATCGATCATTTCTTCATAGCTATTAAATCCCACAGCAACAAATTCATCCGATTTATGTAGAATATCCACATCTCTTAACTGATCAACCCAGTTGTTATTTTCGAACTCACCGGCCGTGAAAAAGATAAATACTTTTCCTGAAGGATGTGTTACAGAATGGCTGACAGGCTGAAGAAAACGATACATCTCATCAATATCCTTCACCCGGTAAAAACCGAGGTCATTGAAATCATTCACTACATTCCAGACTTCAATTTGCCCGTTTGAAAGCTCGGTAAGAACATTTGTCCACCAGAAGGATGCATAACCATTATAGTAACCTTCCGAGACCAGCGTATTACAGGCTTTACGCAGATCCTCATTCTCATCATTCGTCCACTCAGTCTTATAGTAAAGCAGTCCACTGGCAGTCGTCAGCAGCAGAATACTTGTGAGAAGGATCCCAGCGGCATTTTTTCTTAAATCCGCCTGTTCGGCAAAAAGTGCAGCAGCCGGAAATGCAAGGACGATCAGCGGAAGACAATAACGCGTATTGAAATGAGAATCCGTCAAGCCATAATAGACAATAAAAATAATAAAAGCCAGAAGACTGAAAAGACTGAAGCGGAAATATTCCCCGGTGACCTTTTCTTTGTTGCGAAGCGCATAAAAAAGTGCATAGCCTGTCAGCAAAATCCAGGCCCCGCAAACCAGGTTACGGAGAAAAGTCGAAGAGAAAAAATTCCCCGCAGTATAACCAAAAGTCTGCATGATCCCGTTGATCGCACCACTGATGCGGGAAATGTCAAACCCGATAAAGGACACTTTTTCCCAGGCATCAAAATGATATATGTTTGAAAGCAGCGTAAAATTAACCAAAAACCCGATACAGTTGAATACAAACACCACCAAAGAAAAAACAAACCATCTGGTCTGCACGCTGTCACGTTCTTTTTTAAGCATCAACATACCGGATGCAAGCAGAAGCGGAATATATAGATGGAACAGCATCCTTGCCCCGCCGAACCCTACAAAAAGTGAAAACAGCGAGGAGAAAGCCAGAATCAGTACAGCAAGACCGCCGGACCGTCTGATATACAGTTCAGACAACAATAAAACCAGAAATAAAATCGTGAAATAAGGGTAATAAAATAATCCCTTTAGAACAAAATGATAACAGGTCGGCGAAAAGGGAATAAAAAAAAGAGCTGCCGTCAGTGCAAAAAACTTTTTGAAATGATATGCACGGCTCATTCCATAATACACAGCAAGCATGATGAGGTAAATAATTGCAGTGGAAATAAGGCGCACACGATGCCAGCTGTCTGAGAGTCGGAAAACAAACGGATATATCAGATTCGTATTGATAACGCTCAATTCCGTTGAATAATACCAATTTTTTGATACCAGACTGCCTTCATCTGCCAGAAATTTACCCAATGCAAACTCACTGGCATCATCTGTGTTCAGTGTATAATGCGCCCGATAACGTATAAAACAGACCGTTCCTGCCAGACAGACAATTAGAAATATAACCGAAAATAATTGAAAAAATGATGATCCGAAAGATTTTTTAACCTGTGATGTTGGTCCATTTTTCTCCATAAGACAACACTCCGCTGATAAACGTTCTCAAAATTATCCTGCATCAGCCGTTCCAATTATAAACTACTTTTTCTTCAGTCCTCTCGACATGTCACTCAAGTAGTAACGATTTTCACCCTGACTGAACCCGCTGATTGTAACGAAAAAATAAAACTTTTCCAAAAACATGTATAATTATTATTTGTGAGTTGCCAACATAGCTCAGCCGGCAGAGCAGGCGTTTCGTAAACGTCAGGTC
>CAYWGX010000025.1:0-19276 GCA_964457635.1 uncultured Leptolinea sp. | reverse complement strand
ATATTTCATGTTTACCCCTTTTCCATTTTTGTCCATTTTTTGGGGTACATATCAATGTGCTTCGCTCGCCCCCAAGTGCTTCGCTTACAAGGCAGTCCATGTGTGCGTCTTCATTCTTCATCATTTCTGATTTCTTATTTTTTTCGTTCTGCCCCGGTTTGCAGAAAAAAGGTCTTGATTTTGATTTCATTATCGCTTAAAGAAAATGATAAAATTTGGTATAATTTTATTTCGGAAAGAAAAATATTTTCGGAAGGACGCGTATGCAAAAATAATCACGCCCTTTTTTTATACCCTCATTGGGAGAGCCCATGAAATAATTTGTTTTTATTTTTATTCTCACAGCTGCAGTAATTTTTACAAGCTTTTTAACATTTTCCTCAATCCACGCACAGAGTGTTTTGATCGAAGAAAATAATCCAGAACAAACCGATACGACTCTTCCTTCTGAAAATGAAACCACGTTCTCCTCAGAGACAAATCCTTCTTCGATACAACCTGAAGTACCTGGCGGCGCTGATCCCATACCTCAAGCTGATGGCACTTCGATAATCACCCGCTGCTGACGTAACGCCGGGATCTGCGGGTGATTCTTTACCAAATCCCGCAGCCTCCGATGACACAGCAGGAGACTCCGGTGACTTATCAGCAGAAACGGATAACGGGGACCCGGAGAAAGCTACTGCGGAACCCGAACAAACCCCGACAACAGAAATAACACCGGAATCCACTGTACTTCCGAATCTTGAGCCGACAGCCGAAAACATGAAGAGCCGATCGCTGAGCCGACTGATACCCCAAATCCTGAACCGACTGCCGAACAGACCGAAGGGCCGACCTCCGAGCAGGATACTCAGCCGACGGTCCCAACTGAAGAAACCGCTCAGTTCCCCACGCTGACACCTGAGCCTGAAACGACATCGGCGGAAATCATCACGGATACCCCGGCACCGGATGTGACGGTACGGATCAGCGGGACTGTCTCCAGACTCACCTTCGACGGACAACCCCACAGTATATCCGGATTTACGGCGGAAGCAGACCGGCCGGAATATGATGTGACACAGGATTTTGTTTTCAAACGAGATGTCGAGCCTTCCGCGGAGCGTACCGATGCGGGAATCAGTTATCTCGGATTGACAAAAGAAGATTTCATCAACGTCAATCCCGCTTTTGGCAATGTTTTCTTTGATTTGACAGACGGTTATGTGGAGATCCTTCCGCTTAATGCTGTGGTCGAGATCGCGGGAAACTCCGGCAAATCAGTGTATGACGGTGAACCCCACTCGGCAGAGGGCTATGAGATCCAATCCATCGTTTGTTCCTACGATGCCCCGGACGGACAGAAATTTGCGATCTATGACTGCAACTTCTATACCCCGCAGGATTTCCGCTTCAGCGGAGAAGCATTTGCTGAACGGAACGAGCCCGGAATCACCTATATGGGTCTGCTCCCGGATCAGTTTGAAAACCTCAACATGAATTTTGGAACCGTGGAATTTCGTGTTACCGATGGTTTCCAGGAGATCACATCTTCGGATGAAATGCCCATTCCGGAAGAAGCAGCGGAAAAGAAGGTGACGATTTTCTCCTCCCTGAAACCGAATGTTTATACCAATGATGAAGTCGTGCTCTCCGCTCATCTGGAGGGCTTCGGCGCCTGTGAACAGCTCCGCTACCGCTGGGAATGTGACAACGGAGATGGCTTCCGTCCTGTCGAAGGCGGCGACAAAGCGACGCTGACCTACCCTGCCAATTCCGAAACCCTCGGATGGAAATGGCAGCTGACCGTCTTTTGTAGATGAAGAAGGGAAACCTTTTACTTTTTACTTTTTACCTGTTATCTGTTACCTGAAATCTGAAATGGCTCCGTATGAACAAAACCACCGTCACCACGCTGACCAACACGCACAAACCGGTCACCGTCAATGTTTCCGGTATCAAATACTGGAGCGATGGCAATGACCGTGACGGCATCCGTCCGGAGACCGTGACCGTTCAGCTGCTGGCGGACGGAAAACCGGTCGAAGGGAAAAAAATCACTGTCGGAGCGGCAGAGAACTGGACCTGGAAATTCGATGAATTACCCAGGTACGAAGCCGGCAGAGAGATCACCTACAGCATTGAGGAGTCCCCTGTGGATGGCTATACTGCTGCTTACAGCGGCATGTATGTCACCAATTATCATATTCCGCAGACAATCGATCAGCCCCCGGAACCATCCGGTCCGTCTAATCCGGGCGGGGGCGGTGATCCGAAGCCGACGCAGGCACCCTATTGTCCGGTTTATATCCCGCCGGTCCGCACAACTGCACCCACTCCGGAACCCTCCGTAACACCGACTCCGGAAGTGCTCATCCTTTCGAGGAGAATGGTCCCGACAACCGAGCCAACAGCCGAAGCGCCGGACGATTCAGCGAATGCAGCGAAACCGGCAGAAACAGCGGTCCCGACGGAAGTGCCGGTCACCGTTCCGACACCGGAGCCGCGTGAACCCGAACCGGTCCAAAAGACAATTTCCGGTGATCCTTCCCAGCCGATGAGCCGGGAGGAAATGGCGGAAATCGTCAGCGAGCTGGAGAAGAAGCTCGGCATTCCTCTGCCCACCATCATCATCGACGATTTTGGAACACCGCTGGGGCTGGGGAATGTGTTCATAAATGTGGGAGACTGCCTTGAATAGCAGTGAATAGTGATTAATCCAACATGCCTCAAGAGGCGCCACGATTAATGTATTTCCTGTGATGTGTCACAGAGACGGTTCCTTCCCTCACCATACGGTGACTACAGGCAACCGGCCCAGTGACACAGGTGAAATACACAGTAATGAATAGTGAATAGTGAAGATGTGAGTATGAAGAAATATTTTGGGTTGATTCTTTTGGTTTTGCTGATTTTGACAGCCGGTATTTGTTCGGCGCAGACAGCCAATGAGGACGCGGAAGAGCCCGTTATTATCGACCATATTGTCGTCGGGAACCCGACGCCGATGCAGGGCAATTTCTTCACGGAAATGTGGGGGAATGCCACCTCCGATATTGACGTCCGCAGCCTGATCCACGGTTATAACCTGGTGAGGTGGGACGGAGAGGAAGGCGTCTTCGCTCTGGATCCTTCGGTGGTGAAAAGCATTACCGTCCTGGAAAACGAAGCGGGAGACCGCAGCTGCCTTCTTACCCTTCACGATGATCTCTATTATTCTGACGGTTCGAAGATCACGGCATGGGATTATACCTTTTCCTTCCTGCTGCAGATCGCTCCCGAGATCAGGGAAATCGGCGGAAAACCCCTTCAGAAATCCTTCCTGTCCGGATATGATGCTTACGTGCGCGGCGAAACAAAGCAGCTGGCCGGAGTCCGTGTTCCGGCGGACGATACGCTGATGATCACCATAAGCCATGAATCACTGCCCTTCTTTTACGAGATGGGGCTGCTGATGTGCGCTCCTTTCCCGATCCATGTGATCGCACCCGGGGTTGAAGTCCGGGATGACGGGGAGGGCGTTTATCTTGCCAACATCGATGACAGCCTGAAAGAACCGGAATTCCGCGCTGAATTGTTGCGGCAGACTATCCTTGACCCGGAGCGTGGGTACCGTTCCCATCCATCCGTGACCTGCGGGCCTTACGTTCTTTCCTCCTGGGATGAAGAAAGCCGGACCGCTCAATTGGTTCGGAATCCTTACTATATCGGGGATGCCAAAGGGAACAAGCCGCAGATCCAATGGATCACCTATATGACGGCGGACAACGAAGATATGATCGAAAAGCTCAAAAATGCCGATTTCGACCTGCTCAATAAAGTCACTCAGTCCGAAACGATCATGGCAGGACAGAAACTGATGGGAGAGGGCGGTTTTTCCATGAGCAATTATCCGCGGGTCGGGCTCAGTTTCATCAGCTTCAGGATGGTAAATCCTGCCGTAAGCAGCAGGGCGGTCCGTCAGGCCATCGCCTGATGCATGGACCGAGATCAGATCACCGCGGAAACCACCGGCAATTTCGGCCTGCGAGCCGACAGCTATTACGGGATCGGGCAGTGGATGTACGGCATAGTGAACGGAACCATCGAATATCCCCTTGAGATACCGGAGAACCCGGATGATAGCGCTGCCATGGCAGAATATGAAGAGAAACTGGACGTCTGGGAGGAACTTTCCTTTGACGGGCTGATCGACTATGAGGCTGACCCGGAGCGTGCCAATGCTCTGCTGGACGCGGACGGCTGGGTGCGCAATGCCGAAGGGATCCGGGAGAAGGTGATCGATGGGGAGACCGTTACACTGGACCTGAAGCTGATCTATCCCGAAGGAAATGATATAGGTGGAATATTACAGAAACACATGATCCCTTATCTGGAAGCGGCGGGGATCCGCCTGACTATGGAAGCTGTTCCCATGCCGGAGCTGCTTTCCCGCTTCTATGAGCAGGCGCTCTGCGATGCGGAGATGATCTATATGGCCTCCAATTTCGATGATATTTTCGATCCCTCTGCTCATTTCCGCACCGATGCGGAAGGCCGTCACAGCTGGTCCTTCACCAGCGGGGTAGATGAAGAGCTGTATCAGCTGAGCCTGGACATGATCCGCACCGAGCCCGGGGAGACGCTGGAATATATCCAAAAGTGGCTGCTGTTCCTCGAACATTTCAACCGCGAGCTGCCGATGATCCCGGTCTACACCAATGTTTATTTCGATTTCTACACCGATTGGCTGCAGAATTATGAGATCACGCAGAATGTCACCTGGGGGAATGCGATCCTCGGTGCGCGCCTTGAGGAGCCGGCGGAAGAGGAGCTGCCGGAGTTGGACGGGCATTTGTCCGGGATCAATTAAAGAGGAAGAGCATTTCTGTAATATAATGGATGAAAAGAAGGTGAAAAACTGCTCATGAAATCCGGTTTGTTGAAGAAAATCTTTATTTATTTCGGTGCGGCTCTGGTTTTGTGTTTATTTGCTCCGGTCCATGCAGGGAGTACCGATGATGAAGCCTTCAAGGCCTTTATGGATGGTGCTGCCGGACGTTATTTCACGGTCGATGAGGACGGTTTTACCGTACTGGAGCTGATCCCCGCTTTCGGTAAGCTCTTTGCATCTACCGCCAGTTATTCAGAGGAAGCGTCGCTGTATACTTATTACGCATCGGAACTTCTCCCGATTACCGGGACCCCGACATCATTTGATTTTAATATCCGTTCTTTTTCCAATATGTCCAGGGGCGGGAATTATTGGGAAGGAGAAACCCGGCAGACGCTTATGCTTCAGCCGCACGGGCTGCTGGTCAGTAATTACCGCGGAGACGGCGATCCGCTGATCTCAAAAAGCACTGTCCTGCTTATACAGCGGGATAACCTTCCGACAATTTTCATCTATGATCCGAACTTCGCTCAAGAAATGTATGGAAGCGGCGATATGACCGACCTTCCGGAGAATCTGAAAGGAGTCTGGCGGGCGTCCGTGATGAGTGATGGAGCCGAAGTAACGGTTAATCTGACTTTGGAAGCGGACGGTACGATGACCCTGCTGCGTGAGCCGCCGGAGAATTATCCGCCGATTCTGGCAAAAGGCACTTATGTTCTTTCACCTGAATCAGAAGATATTTTCACACTTTGTTATATCGTAAGTTCTCCTTCACAGGGAACGATGCCTTACAGCGGCTGTGTAAAGCTGTGGTCGGACGGAATCGGGATGATCCTTGAAGATGCAGGAGAGGAGTTCAGCTATCTTCTGACAATGGGGATGGATTTTGTCGGCTTTGAGAAGATCCGATAAAACCCACCCGGAAAGTATCTGAAAACCTGTCCGTTGCGCTTCTTGAGAAATGTTGGATTAATTAGCGCATCCACAAACTCTTCTTCATACATTTTCCCCATAAATTTGACCGGGGATGTTCTTAAAAACACCGTGAGCGGGGATTCTTTCTGGATCGGTGTGTTTTCAGAAATCAGATATAGATTATCGGAAAAGTTTCCTTCGGTTCTGCCGAAGGGAACTTTTCACAGATGCCTGAGACCCGTCTCCATTGCCGCCGGCAGCATTATTGTGGCAGGCGTAGATCCGGGAACAAATCTTTCCTTTATCAGTGTTATTTATCTTTCACAGGCATTTTGGATGTTCTGTTCTGCCCAAAGCTGTAATGTCTCAACCGTGATAGATATTTTCTCCAGCTCGTTTTGAATCGACTTGAAATCACGCAGCTCATCTTCCTGAATCTCTCCGTCTGAGGTGATCTCGATCAGACGTTCCTGTTTTCGCTGCATGGCGTTGAGGGAAGCAAGCATTTCCAGGATGATTTGTGAGAGATCTTTGGATTTGATTTCCGGCACATATTGTTTCCCAATTTCACATTCGTTGGCACAATAATAGTTGCACAAATGCGGACAGCGGTATTTCTCTGCCATTAGGATCACTTCATCCGGATGGGCATTGGATTTTCCGCTTTCAATACGTTCGAGACGTTCCGGTGTGATATATTGCAGTAATTCGCCGGCTTTTTCCCGGCTGAGACCCAGTTCTTCCCGTTTCAGCTGGTAGATGTTTTTATTTTCTTTGACTGATGCTCTTGCCATAAGCATGCCCTTCCTGAAAGAATCTAATCTATGTTGCTGAATCCTTTGCTGAGAAGCTGTTCCGAAGAGGACCAGACAGTTTTGAATTCATTATAATTCTCTTTCAAGTTTTCTACCGCACGCCGGTAAACCGAATTGACATCCAGGTCCCTGTCATATTTTGCCGTTCCGAAGGGAATCACAACGCCGCCTGCAGCTGCATTTTTTTCATTTGTATGTTCCAGTCTGTTGATGAGGACATCCAGATGTTCATAGTCGATCCCTTGTGAAATGACGGCAAATTCATCATTGTTCAGCCTGAAGACAGGACTGCGTTTGAAAATCTCGCAGATAATATCGGCAGCCTCTTTGATCCATTTGTTTTCTTCCTGCTGAGAAAGTTTGTTTTTGATATTCAGCAGGTTCTTCATTCCGCAAACAGTAACGGCAAATTCAACGAAACGACGCTCATTGATTTGATCATCCAGCTGTTCAGCAACGCCATCGTAAGCATATTTATTTTTGATCCCGGTCAGCGGGTCGATATTGGCTTTAGCGTTGGCGATAGCGATATTTTTCTCGTATTCATGATCGCGTTTGAGGCGGGCATCGATATTGTGAATGCCGATAATGAGCTGCGGACCGTCCTTTTCCTGTACCATCGCCGCTTTGAGACTGACAAATTTTGGTTCCCCATCGATTATCAGGCGGTAACGCAAACCGTAAATCCTGTTCTTTTGAATTGCTTCCAATACTTTTTCTTTACTGAATAGAGCACGGAATCGCAGGAGATCTTCCTCATATACAGTATTTTCGGCATTCTTCAATGAACTGGAGAAGAAATTATCTCCTTCCTTAGATATTCCTAATTCATCATAATCTTCTGTAGCGCTGTATTCAACATAGTGATCGGTTGCCGGATCTACGGTGTAAATGCAAATTAAATCACCGGTAAGTGCAGTGATGCGGGAGTATGTCAGCCGTTCCTGCTGGACCCTTTCCAACGCTTCCTGCTGTTTCATCTGTGCGTCGATGTTGTTTACACCGATAACGATATAATTATCCTCTCCGCTGGTTGGAACGGCTTTCATATTCACAAAGACAGGCTCTCCATGATACATTTGCCGATAAGTCAGGGTGAAAGCGCCATGTTCTTTTATGGCATTTTCAACATTTGCTTTTGTGAATGCTTTGATGAATTTGTCTTGATCCGGACCGTAAAGAATACGATATGCATCTTTTCTGGCTTCGGTAAAGAAATTATCTCCATGCCGTTCGACAGCGATATTACCGGTTGTTCCGTCTGAGCTATACTGAATAAAGCCTTCTGTATCCAGATTGACATAAAACAGGTCGAAATAGTCGGATGACAGTGCTTGAGCAATATGCGCATAGGTGAGAGGGGCCTTTTGATTGCTCTCGTCGGAAATACCAAGAACAGCAATCGCAATGGCAGACATCCCTGTTACCGGATTGACAGCGATACGCTTGATGAATGCATGGACAGTAGTGCCGTTCGGCATTACGTCATCAATAATGACCCGGTTGCCGTCTTCCCCGCATTGGCGTACAAGTTTCATGAAAACCAGCCCGGGACGATTGACGATAGCCTCATAATCAAAATATTTTCCGATCGGGATTTCCCAATACATCAGCTCCGCAAATTCACGAAATGATTGATTGCATCGGACCATCCGGAATTTATCACCGGTGGATTCAAGTATGGTCATCGGCAGGGTATCGAAATAATTTCGAAATGATTCCTGGTCTTCGCGGGCAATCAGGGCTGTATCGTAAAGATTGATGCGCCCGATAGCGCTGTAATAATCTGTTTCATCCGGATTTTCAAAGCCGATTGCTGTGCCTGTTTCATAGCGATCAAATAACTGACGAAGGGAAATCGGTTTGCAAAAATAAAAACCCTGCAGCTTGGTGCAGCCCACTTCCCTGAGAAAATCGACCTGTGCCTGGGTTTCAACACCCTCAGCAAGCGTGTCAATGCCAAGCCCAATCGCCATTTTGATCAGTTCTGTAAGGATGATCTTGCTTTCATCTCCCCGGTCAAATTTCTGCAGAAAGCGCATGTCGAATTTGATCAAGTCAAAATGTATGCTTTGCAGCACATCCAGGGAGGAATAGCCGCTGCCGAAGTCATCCATCCATACACTGAACCCCAGGGAACGGAAGCGTTCCACTTGTGATTTGATGAAGTCAAAATCACTGCCGACAACACTTTCGGTTATTTCAATGGTAAGCTTTTCTCTGGGAATCCCCGCATCATCGACACGTTTGCATACTTCTTCGACAATGTCACAGGCATCAAAATCATTCCGGGAAAGATTGATCGAATTTGGAACTACATGAAGTCCTTTCTGCTGCTGCAGTTTCATTTTTTTCAGAATTTGTTCAACCATATAAAGATCCAGTTTATAGATCAGTTTGGCTTCTTCCAGTGTGGGAATGAAATCAGCGGGTGTCAGCAGCCCTCTCTCAGGATCGATCCAGCGGGCTAAAGCTTCTTCATCACAGACTCTGCCATTGGCTGCCCGAACGATTGGTTGATAGTAAACCTGAAGCCAGTGATTTTCAATAGCTTTATCGATATTGTCAATGACATACTGATATTTATCCACGTTATCCAGCGTAGCATCGGTAAAATAATAATACTTGGAAATCAGTGCTCCTCTGTTTTTATCGCAGGCAAATTTTGCCCGGTCAGAAATAATACTGAGTTCCGGGATGTTTTTGTTATCCAGAGCAATACCGGCCCGCACGGTGATCCCTTCCTGAGCGTCAATTTTTTTGCATTCCCTGAATATTTCTTTCAGTGTTCTTTCCAATTGTTCTGTAGGGGTCAGTACCGCGAATATGTCGATTCCATAGTGACTGCAGTTGTCATTTCCGAAGTGTGCAGCCAGGATCTTTGCAAATTTTTGCAGCAGGTCATCCCCTTTTTTGTAACCGAATTTTCGATTGTAGTATTTCATGCCGTTCAGGTTGAAAACTACCATTGCGGGCTGTATTCCCTGTGACCAGAGAGACTCCCGTCTTTCTTCTGCTAATTCGAAAAACCCGCTTTTGTTTGGCAGACCGGTCAATGCATCATAGATGAGTTTATGATTTCGTGTCTCTTCCCGAAGGACTTTAATGAAAGCCCGGTTGAGATCATCGGTGTTTTCTGTTGAATCCGTCTGGTAAATGCCTTCATCTGTGTACCAGACCACGGCTAATCTTGTTCCGTTTTCAGTATAAGTATGCTCTCCGCGGGAATGAATGATTCGATAGACATTTTTTACTTTGCTGCGGTAAGTGACGTTATATTCTGCGTCTTCGGTCGCAAAGAGGAATGCTGCGTTTGCAATTCGTGCAATATCATCCGGATGGGTATCACGGTACATGTCGTTGTCCATCAGGTCGTAAGCTTCGTCAGGATTCAGGTCAAACAACCGGCAGAAACCTTCAGTGAGTACAAGTGTGACCACCCGTTTGTTGATAAGCTGATAGATGGCATATGGAATGGGGGATCTTTCCATTAAAGCCTTTTCGGTGGGTTTGTATTGGTATTTCTCCATGTTGTCACACCTTGTATATTTTTGTAATCGTCAAATAAAAATCGTGGCGTTAATATTTGAAGCAGGCTTATAAGTCAGGAGTAAATGATACCAACCTGAAATATAAAAATCATATTTTATAAAATTATATACGATAAACTGAAGAAACGACGAGAATCAGGATATTATTGATTCATGCGGACGTTCTTCATCACCTCCATCTCGTGATGTATGGAAGGATGCCATGCGTTGTGGATTTGCAGGTTCAGAATTTTTTGTGTGGGTAATGAATGATGCCGTCAGTACCATCCAGCTTGTAGTGAATGGAAAGGGTATCCGGATCGACCCGGATGTCTGATGCGTCACGAAGCTTTGCGATCTGTTGATACTGTGCTGTTTTCTCTTCATTATAGCTGCCCGGGTCATCGGAAGTGAGCCATACAGAGCCCAGTAAGGCATTGACTGCGGCTAAATAGAGTTTTTCCTTGGCAGATAGCGAGATGTTTTTATTGCGCAGAAAAAACACATCAGGATCATTTCCGAAGGCACGTCCGTTCAGCTGCCGGCGGAAAAAAGTGTTGTTCAGCGACTGACGTGTCGACACCCGTTCCCGGTGGAGAGTGCGCATAAAGAATTTGTCATCCCAGTCCAGGCTCATGTCACTGCCAACACGGCAATAGTCGACCAGGCCGAATGCCGGCATCACCGGAACTCCGCAGCCAAGGATCAGCTTATTCCCGCAGCATTCCCGCAGAAACTCCAGCGCCCTTGTCATCCGTGCAGCACGGGATTCCGTAAATGCTCCGTCATTTGGATCACCGTGATCACCGGTATGATGTGGAGCTGCGGCATATAAAAAGTCCAGCTTTACGAGGTCGAATCCCCATTCATCGAAAATACGGGAAAATGCGCTTCTGAGATAAGAGAGAACATCCGGATTATCGATGTCGAGGGAATAGGATCCGCCCCAGTTGGGACCGTTTTTCCAGAACCTGTTTTTGTATCGCAGCAGCCAATCGGGATGCTCCCGGAAGATACGGGATTTTTTCTCACAGACAAAAGGCGCCAGCCAGAGGCCTGCACTGAAACCGCAGTCGTGGATTTTCTGCACGACCGGATTCAGGCCGTGCGGAAATTTATTCGGATCTGATTCCTCCCAGTCTCCGACATAGCTTTCCCAGCCGTCATCGATCTGGAACAAATCACCCGGATCAAATAAGCTGCAGGATCCGGTGAGATCATTGAAAATGTTCTGTTCATTGATTTTCTGATAACGGTTGTACCAGCTGGAGTATCCTTTGATTTTCGGCGGCTGATTATGGATCCCCATGCAGTCAAACCATCTGTTGAAAACTTCCTCCTCGCTGCCTTGCGCATAGAAAATATCAAAGGCAGTGAATTCGGATTCCTGCGGCGCGATGCCGATGCAGTCCCGCTCAAGAAGAAGGTTCCCGTGTTCGCAGTCATATGTCAGCAATGTGTATCCGGGTCGTTCATTGAGAGAGGCTATCAGCGTATAACGGTCATCGTCTCTGAAATAGCAGTAAGAGAACCCGTGGAGGATGCCTTTGCGGTGCGGATAGCGGATGAAATGATAGTCAGCGAAGTGATCCAGCGCAAGCAGTTTTGAGAGAGGTTTGATGAATCCTCTGATCCCGCGGATCTTGTGATTCGATGTAAATTCAGGTGTGTAGGTCCAGGTCTGAAAGCCGTTGAAGAACATTTTCGGCGAAGGAGAGATGTTCAGAGATGCTTGAGCGCATGAAAGAATCTCTCCCCGCCCCAGCATGATATTTACCGTGTTTCTGCCCGGCTTGATCTCCAGACTGCCTTTTTGTTCATTCACCTGCCATTGTAAGTTCATTGTTTTCCCCGCTGCTTTTTATTATAAACCGAATGGGTGTTTATTCAGAAAAGAATTCACCCGGCGGCAATGCATTATCTCGCCGGGTGAAGATCGTGTGACTATGAAATTTCCTTCATGATCCGTTCAAGAGTCTTTATATTGGAAATCGTGAATTCCTTTGTCACGTGCGGTGTTTCTCCGTTCAGAATACAGCGGCCCAGCTGTTCTACTTCGAGCCGATAGTTTTGCGGTGCGAAGACATATCTGGTTTCAGACGCATCATTTTTGGTGATCGTATAGTTCAGGTTCCCGCAGCCATTGAACTCAGCAGTTGAGCGGATCGAACCTTCCGTGCCTTCAATGCGCAGCTGGTCAAGCCGCCTGTCAGCCCCGGTTTTCAAAACCATGCCGCAGTTGATCATAGCCTTCATCCCGTCGCTATAGCTGAACACAGCAGTTGTTAGGACATCTACACCTTCGGGAGAGAAGGCAGCAACCGCCTTAATGTCGTCCGGTGTCTTGCCTGTCATCCATTGGACCATACTGGTCGTGTAACAGCCCAGGTCATAAAGACAGCCGCCCTTGGTCTCTCTGCGCATTCGTATATTCTTCAGGTCATAATCGGAGGTAACGAATTGCGACTCCATGTAGCGGATACTGCCGATTGTGCCGCTGTCAATTTCTTCTTTGACAGCTTTGATGAATGGCGAGTGCAGATAGGCAAAAGCCTCCATCAAAATTACGTGGTGTTCTTCTGCAGTTTTGAAGAGTTCTTCGGCTTCTGAGGCAGTAGGCGTGAGCGGCTTTTCACAAAGGACATGTTTTCCGTGTTCCAGGGCTTTCTTTGTCCATTCAAAATGCAGTGTATTTGGAAGCGGAATATATACAGCCTCCACTGCAGGATCGGCAAGCAGCTCTTCATAGCTGCAGTATGCCTTTTCAAAACCGAATTGATTCCGGTATTCCTGAACCTTTTCAGGGGACCTTCCCGCGATCGCATAGAGATTGCAATTGACTGCATCCATCATCCCGGGGATCGTCTGCCCCCATGCTATCCCTGCAGTTCCTATAACGCCCCAGTTGACTTTTTTCATAATCCAGCTCCTTTTATTGTAACTTATGCTTTGATAAGTACTGCGAATGAAAAATAAGTACTTTTAATAAGTATAATATATAAGCGCTTATTTGAATTTTACAATATCAAATAAGATGAAAGGATTTATTATAAATGGATAACTTTACTTTCTATTCTCCCACTTGTTTCGTTTTTGGGAAAGATACAGAAAATCAGGCAGGGAGTCTCGTGAAGCGTTTTGGCGGGTCGAAAGTCCTGATCCACTATGGCGGCGGCAGTGTAGTACGATCCGGACTGCTTGACCGGGTGAAGGCTTCTTTGGAAGCAGAAAATATTCCGTATTTTGAATTGGGTGGTGTACAGCCGAACCCCCGCAGCGGACTGGTTTATAAAGGGATTGAACTCTGCCGGAAGGAAGGCGTTGATTTTGTCCTTGCTGTCGGCGGCGGCAGTACCATTGATTCTTCCAAAGCCATCGCAGCCGGTACGATTTATTCCGGTGACTTCTGGGATTTCTATTGCGGCAAGCGGATCGAAGAAGCGCTGCCTGTCGGGACGATCCTGACCATTGCGGCAGCGGGCAGTGAAGGCAGCCCGGACAGTGTGATCACGAAAGAAGAAGGAATGTTCAAGCGCGGTGCTTCCGGTGATGCCATCCGCCCGAAATTCAGCATCCTGAATCCGGCACTGACCCAGACACTTCCTCCTCACCAGACAGCTGCCGGTATCACGGATATCATGGCTCACCTGTATGAGCGCTACCTGACCAATACCAAAGAGGTCGAAGTGACCGATCGCATGATCGAAGCATTGCTGCTGACCATGGTCCATGAAGGGCCGCGGGTGATTGCGGATCCGAACAATTATGACGCGCGTGCCAATATCATGTGGGCCGGGATGATGGCTCACAATAATTCCTGCGGTGTGGGTCGGAGCCAGGACTGGAACAGTCATGACATCGAACATGAGCTTTCTGCACTCTATGACTGCGCTCATGGGGCCGGATTGGCAGTGACCATGCCGGCAGTCTTCACCTATGTGATGAACCATGATGTGATGCGTTTTGCGCAGGCTGCAGTCCGAGTGTGGGGATGCCAAATGGACTTTGCTCATCCCGAAGTCACCGCTAAAGCCGGTATCGAAGCGCTTCGCTCCTTCCTGATTTCCATCGGAATGCCGAAGAATTTTGCTGAACTGGGTGCCAGTGAAGAAGGCATTCCGCAGATGGTAAAATCTCTTTGCCATGGGAACGGCCGTGATGGCAAGCTGCATGGATTTGTTGAATTGGATGAAGAAGACTGCACAAAAATCTATCAGATGATGCTGTAGGTTCAGTCAGATAATGAAATCAACAGGACCGGTCATGACAACACCGGTCCTGTTGTTTATTATATATTCACCTGATTTCGAGGCTGATTGCTGACATCCTTTTTCTGAAAGAGCAGGTTTTCGTTGGAGTTTGAAATTTACAGCGGTCTGATCCCGCGATAATTCCTGGATGTAAGGGTTTTCAGGATCGTATTGGCATTTTTGTTGAGGATTTCGCCCAACTCAGCGGAACTCATCGGCTGATTATTTCTGGAGAGGAATACCCGGAAAATACTGTCCGTCAGCGGACCGTTTTCCGGGACAAAATTGTTTTGTCTGGCGCAGTGGGAAAAGAGGCAATCGATCAGGATATCTTTTTGCTCTACCTCGCCTGTTACAGGGTCCACGACATCGATCAATTCTGCGGCATCCTCTGCCTGTTTGAACTGCTGATAATGATCTTCACAGAGATAGCCGGCTAAAAGCGTTCGCCAATTGGCTTCTTTGCTCTTCCAGTAATCGAAATCAATGAAAAGCGGTGTATCGACCGTCAATTTTATGTAAGCAGGTTTTTTATCCGTCTCAGCCATTTTATTCCTCATCCTTTTCAATTAATTTGAAGTACATCCGGTCGATCCGTGCAATCGATTCTTCCTGAAGCAAAATTGCGTATAGTAATCTTGGCGGGATCCTGCGCATCATATTGATGCCTGCATAGATTTCATTAAAATGCAGGATTCCCTGTGGGTTGTCTTTTGCCAATTCACGGAATACCAGCTCAATTTGACGGGTTATATTTGCTTCTTTCCGGTTATTTGTCTCCCAGAATGTGTCCAGCTGCGGTGAATTCTCTACATAGATCGCCATACGTTCATCAAAATCAGTTGTTACTTTATGCTGATTCGTCACAAAAGAAAAGCGGTTTTTGTCATCCAGGTTGAAGGAACGGATCCAGTCCTTGGAAGACCGCGGTGAGATCAGTTCAAGTTCGACTACACCGGAGTCATCCGTGCGGTTGACCCTGAACATGCTTCCCGGAATGATGCCGTTTGCACGATACCATGGTTTTAAACCGCAGACATAATTTTTCGATAATATTACCCAGCCAATAAAGGTCTCACCGGTTTTTTTGTCTCTGAAGTTAAAAACGACACTGTCAGTTTCATTGGCAGTCGGGAATATGGACTGCAGCGGACCCACCAGCGGCAATGTCCCGGCTTTCCAGTGAGGGTATGAGAGACAGACACGGAACGAATCGATAGACTCGGTCGGTTCGAGCAGCTGGTTTTCTTCCAGTTCATCCTGAATCACATCCGCAGAGATATCTTCGAGATCCTCGTCGTTCGCATAAGCGTTCAGGCTTTCGTTGAATTTCAGTGTCATAGGTGTCTTGCGGACATCTTCTGGCTGCATTTCTTTCAGTGTCCAAAGCACGACGTTCACAGGACCTACTTCTCCGAAGCGCGGGTCATTCTGCATGGCATAATTGAAAGAAAAAACAGTCAGTTCCGGATTGGAATCCATAGGGTATTCGAGCTGTTCCAGAATTTCTTCTGTATGCAGCGGACGGCCTTCTTCCATTTCAAGTACAGCCTCAGCAAGATTCAGGTATCCCGGATTTACTTCTGTCAGCAGTGCCTGTGGGAACCAGAAACTGCCGATCCGGACCAGATCATCATTTTTTGCAAGAACTGCAGCAATTTTTTTACTGATCGGGCGGCCGAATTTGCGGATAACATAGCGGGGATCCTGCATGTTTTCATCAGGATTCTCATAATCAAACTTATTCAGTTTATGGGATTCCAATGCCGAAGCGAACTCTTTCCTGCTGCCGTCTTCAAAGACAACTGTGATTACAGAAAATGTCCCCAGTGACGGGTTTACACCCGGCCGGACTGATTCCACGATTCCTTTCAATCCTTCCAAAAGCGGAAATTCGATTTCATCACCCTCAGCATATGTTTTGGCTGGCCGATAATAGCGGTCGTTTTTTGTCTCTTCTGTTTGGTTGGATTTTTTATACGCCTTGATGCGGTTTTCAATCAGCGCTTCAGCCAATTGCAGCGGCGTCATCGGCGTTTCCTTTTCCAAAAGCCGATTGTATATTAAATCAAGATCATTATCATCTATTGTTATTTCAGACCAATTCAATGCGTTCATAATAAATTCCTTTTTCGAAAAATTACGGGAATTGTGTATTCAACCAGGTTACAGGGTTCACGTAAACCGAATTAACGATCACTTCCCAATGCAGATGCGGGCCTACTGAGCGTCCGGTGGAACCGATCAGGCCAATTGTGTCTCCGCGTTTGACTTCCTGCCCTGTGGAAACCAGCAACTGGGATTGATGGGAATAGGAAGTGTAAACGCCCCAGCCATGATCAATGACCGTGAAATTCCCATGGATCGGAAGTTCCCCCGCAAATAGAACCGTGCCGTCAGCCGCAGCGTAGATGTTGATGTTGCTTGCCGTATAAACACCGAAATCAACGCCTGAATGATAGTTATGGAAAACACCGTTGTTATAGGTCCTGCGGTTTCCGAAGCCGGAAACAAAATAAGGCTCATCCACAGGGTAAGACATTGCCGTACCCCAGGTCCGGACATCGGATGTTTGCGTCAGGCTTTTGACCGTCTGGCTGTCCAATGACTGGTTCTCTTCTTCCAGTGTCGAGGCATCTACACCTTCGACTACTTCGCTGGTGAAGATGCCGGCAGCAATGATGATCGGCTGATTCAGTTCAAAACGTTCCTGTGATTTGTTGCTGCCGGAGATGTTCAGACGGTTCAGTCCAACGGTTTCCATGGCGTCAATGCCAAGCATGGCAAACCAATCGTTGGAGTCACTGTCCCTGAAAAAGCGCAGCGGATAATTGCCGACAGTTCCTGAAAGAGATTCCATGTTTTCAGCCTGCACGTGAACGACATGTGTTTCTCCCTGGGTAAGCGGAAGCTGTTTGATCTCGATCACGTCCACAAACGGAGCTACAGAATGGGTCTCGTACTTTCCGCTGTTGGATGATGTTTTTCCGAAAAGGATTTGCGAATCGGCAAAATCCCACACCCCTTCAGCACGATTGATTTTTTGAAGCATTGCGGGAGACATGTTCAACTCAGCTGCTTTGACCAACAGACTGTCTCCGGATTCGTAGTTTGATACTGCCGAAATAGATTCTGCCCTGTCATTGCTGATGGTTGTCAGCAGACTCCCGATATAGAGCTCTGTCGGGGAAACAAGCGTATTGATTTCACCGAGTTTTTCAGGCATCATACCGGACATGATGCTCAGCGTGTCCAGTGTATCGCCGATGTTGATATAACGTGTGGCAATCGACCCCTCCACACCGGCAAGTGTCGGAATTTTGATGCGTGTTCCTATTGAAATGGCATTTACGTCGGGAATATTGTTGATAGAAAGGATATCATCAACAGTCGTGTTAAACATACCTGCTACGATCGAAAGGAAATCTCCCTCTTCGATCGTGTATTCGGCATAAATTTCTTCGTCTTCAGCTTTTACAGGTAATAAAAAATTCACAAAAAAGATAATCGTGACCAGTAAAACCGTCAGGCAGCGGCAAAAAGCATTTTTTCTCATAAATGTTAATAAATATTTTATCATGGTTTATTACAGAATATGACGAAAGGTACGATGAATTATGTATAGTCCTGTGATAGTATTACGAAAAAAGAAAACCGTCCGGTGTTTTCGGACGGTTATTTGGGGAGCAGCGGGATTTCGCTCAGTTCTTCTTTATTTCCGTAAGCTTATCTTCTTTTTTTTCTTCCGGGGCTGAGGTTTTGTTATTTTTTCTGGATTTAATGACCCTTTTGATGATAAAGACGATCAGCACGATAGGCAGTGCGATCAGGATCAGGATCGGGATCACGACAATGATAAAGTTGATCAGAAATTCGATGATGGTTTTCCCGACTTCCAGCAGGCTTTCAAATGCATCGCTGAATACTTCTCCAAGGCTCCATGTCTTAACCGTATGGATCGGTGCCGGCTTTATGGAATTGATTTGGATGTCGATGGAGGATAAGGCCACGCTTTCTTCCATGTATTTGATCTGTCCCTTATAGACTTCGATATCAGATTCAACTTCCGCTATTTCTCTGTATACTTCCAGTGTTTCTTCTGCGTTTTCCGCCATTTCCATGATTTCATAAAGTTTGTCACGGGTTTTTTCCAGGCTTGAAAGTCGTGAGCTTGTATCTACATAATCTGAAGTAATGTCTACTCCATAAACCCGTTTGTTGGAAACATATTTGGAAGTGTCAGTGGTGAGGCCCTCTATGAATTCCAGCATTTCATTCAGCCGTTCAGCAGGAACCCGGATCGTCAGGTTCGCGCGCGGCAGATAGATTTCTCCGTTGTAGTAATCCTGCCCGTTTGAAGAAGAGACTACAAATCCGCCCATTTGTTCTGTCAGTGCAGTCACCTTCGCAGCTGCTTCCAGCGGATCCATGACCTGAATGTTGATGCTCGCGGATTTTTGGATCATGCGTTTTTGTGAGGGTGCTTCAACAGTATTCGCGGATGCAGCCGGGACAGCTTTGGAATATGCAGACGAATCTTCTGCCGCATAAGCCATTTCCATCATCCCGTCAGCAATATAATCATCATATTCGTATTCTTCTGCATAATATCCGTTGTTATCACGGGTTATATCGCTGCCTTTTTTGCTGCTGCAGCCGCTTGCCAGCAATGCAAACGAGAGCATTACCAGGATCATGATTCGAAACTCTTTTTTCATAGGAACCTCCAGATTCTTGTCTTTATTATACAATTAAAACGAAAAAGTCCCGCGGAATGTTCCACGGGACTTTTGATTCTCTATCTGGACCATATCGCATGTTACTGCTGGGGCCTGGTGGCAGGGAAAAAGCAAACATTTGAACCCTGGGAAACCCTGTGGGAGAACTACGCGGCAAATGAAAACCTGC
>CAYWGX010000024.1:8349-20502 GCA_964457635.1 uncultured Leptolinea sp. | reverse complement strand
GTCTGAAAAGCAGGTCACCCGGGCCGTAGAGGCAAAAAAGTATCAGATCTATGAAAATAAAAAGCTTATTATCGGCCGTATGCCGGATTCAATGTTCGTCCGGAAGCCGACCGGCGATGGCGGCGGGGAAGACGAACCTGTGCCGGAAGATCCGAAGACACTGGAAGAGATCCATAACTGCCCGCCCGGAGCTACATACGAATGTTATACGGACAAATGGGGATGGGAGCATTGCGGCTGCGGCTACGGATAAATCTATAAAAACAGTACGGGACCGATTTGCGGTCCCGTACTGTTTTTAAACCTACTTTGTGAAGTTTTCCCAGGCTTCCTCGCTGGAGCCGATGTCATCCCCGACCGCATCCTCGATGTTGATCAGGATGTTGTATTCGTAGCGCGCTTCCATGTAGATAAAATCATCCTCATATTGTCCGAAGGTCATGGTTTCATAAGCGCCGTATTCTCCGAAGGTATCGGTCATGCCATACCATTCGGATCCCACACCGTCTTTGAAAGTGTACTTCCCGTTGCCCGGCAATCCCACAGTCACATCGTCCGAGCCTCCGATGAATACATAAGAAACGGGATTGTCGTCTTTATAAATGCGGATGAAAATGGCGCTGTCTTTTGGCTGTTCGACCTTGAAGGTCACCTGTGTATCCCGGAGCCACTGGGTGGTATCATGCCAAAGTTCGCCGTTTTTCGGCCATTTGCGGACGCATTTTTTCGCCATCCGTTCCCAATCCCCGTATTGGCTTTCGATGAACAGTTCATGAGCTTTGAAATACTTCTGCTTCTCATAAAGCGCATAAGCCTTTTGATAAAGATCCGCATCTCCCTCCGTTCCGGCAGATTCTTTTGTCTGCAGCGCGAGGGAAGGAACTTGTTTTCCCGAGAGGTCAGCTGAAACAGCTGAAAACGTCATAAGCAAAAGAACAATAAAGAAGGATATGATGGTAGTTTTTTTCATGGCGTGGCTCCTTTTATGCTTCCCCCATCCGGTCTATCATGTTCAGGAATTCCATGTTCATACGAACAATCTCACTGATGCCGACCGGGATGTTTAGCTCTTTGCAGCGGGCAAGGATCGCCTGCTCGTTATAACCGTCGATGGTGAGGCCGGTCTTTTTCTTGATCCAGATGATCTCGGCCTCAGCCTGACGGGTGGACTGATAGCGCTGGCTGAGCAGATAGAGCATGACAGCATCTTCATATTTTCCGGCCTCAGTCAGGCAGTAAGCCAGGTCACGGTAACCCCGGGAGAGCTCTGCCCGGTCTGTGGCACAGGCAAGGGCCCACTGAGAAGTGTCATAGGCTTTTTGGAGCTGTCCGGTGCGTTTGTAAACTTCACTCAGTTCATACAAATATTTGGGGCTGACCGGGTCGAAATCGCAGAGCAACTCCAGGACATCCTGAGCTTCTTCCGCCCGGCCCATTTCAATGAGAAGACTGCCGCAGGTGTAAAGGATACGTGCCGGGTGCATGGGATGGCGTCCGACTTCACGCTCGCCGATCTCTTCACTGTAGTAATCCTGATAGACCAGCCCTTCCAGGTGTCTGCTGAAATCTTTCCAGTCCGTGTCTTCCGGGAGAGGATAATGGCGGATGACTTCTGTGAGGACCAGCAGCTTGTTCAGGGCTTCCTCATACTGTTTTTCTTCGATCAGCGCACAAGCTTCTTCATAATCATCCTCAGCCGTTTCGACCATGTCATCGAAGATCTGCTGAGGCAGGCTGCCTTCCTCTTTCATGATCAAATCGACCAGTTTGTGAGCGATCTCTTCCATAAGATTGGAGGCACCGAGGTCGCTGCGGTAACGCTGCCCCCATTCATCCAAAACATCTGCATCATGCTCCGGGTCCCCGGTCAATTCGCTTTCGATCTGTTCCATTATTTTCTTCAGCTCTTCATCGCTCATATGCTCACCCTGCTTTCTTTGAATCAAAGATCTGTGTCTTGTCGCATTACGATGATTCAATTATATATGATTTTTCTGCAAAAACATGAAATAAAAAGTAAATGAAAACTGAAGAAATATGAAAAGTTTGAAAACTTGCTTAAATTCAAGTACAATAGAATCATGGCAGAAATTGAAATTGGTGCAGCTACCTTAGATGAATTTCCTCAGATCGCGAAAATGGACCTGAGTTTTGAGAGTGATTATGTCTGGAAGACCCAGATGCTGGAGGGACTCGGCAGCATTGAAGCCAGCTTTCAGCGCATTCGGCTTCCGAAAACTATTCGTGTATCTTTTCAGGCTTACAGCGCGGCGAATATGGAAATGCTGATCCGTCAGCATCAGATCCTTTCCGTCCGCTATGAGGATCAGGTGATCGGCTACCTGCGTCTGGAACAGGATGAGACTGTGAATCGTCTGGTCCTGAAGACCGGCGGGGTAACTCCCGAATATCGGAACAAAGGGGTCGGAACGGTGCTGCTGGAACGGGTCAGCGAGATCGCCCGGAACAACAACATACGCAATCTGGTTTGTATGGTGCAGGCAAAAAATGATCCGGCGATCCATTTTCTGATGGCGCGCGGATTTGTCTTCTGCGGATACCAGGAATTTTTCTTTCGAAATATGGAGATCGGCTTGTTTTTCTCGAAAAACATCCGGTAATAACTGCAATGAATTATTTTATTCACGGACTGCGGGCGCTGAGTGAAGTGCTGACAGCGGCCGTCGCTATGACCGCTTTTTCCGTTTTGCTTTTTTCCCTGCAATTCCTGCGGAGAAGGCAGAAACTGGCAGCCGCTCTGGTACCCGTATTGCTGGGCGTAACGGTCATCTACAGCGCGGATGCCTTGGAAACCATGGCGATTGGCGCGGGTGCAAAACTGATGTGGCAGCTGATCCATTGGACCGGTTTTGTTATCCTGCCCGCGGCTGCTTTGGTTTTTTCTCTGGTGATTCTGGAATTGACCGGACGGGAAATGGGGAAAACGGTGACCGTCGGGGCTATCCTTGATTTCCTTCTTTCCCTTGTTTTTGTTTGGATGCTTTGGAGCGGGAAACTCTTTGCCGGTATTCATGTGATTTCCGATATCGGGACGACCATGGTGCATACCGGATTGACGAACCTGTTCTGGGTCTATTTTTCTCTGAATCTTGCTGCCACACTCATCGCTCTTGCTACAGCGTACAGACGGATCCGCACACAGGCCAGCCGCAGGAGAATGCTTTATCTCATTTTCGGTCTGATCGGCATCATTATCGGCACCTTCCCGCTGCTGCTTTTCGGCTCCGGTTTGCTGATTTCGCAATATCCGGTCATCTTTTGGTCGCTGAGTGTGCTGGGAAACGCGATGGTGACGGTGATGGTGGTCCTGCTTGGTTACGCCTCGGCTACTTTTTCCGTTTCCTGGTCTGACCGCTTCACCCGTCTGCGCATGATCGAATGGATGCTGCGCGGTCCGGTCACTGCCAGCTTTACGCTCTGGCTGGTGACGATGATCAACCGCTCCTCCGATGTGCTGGGACTGGATATCGCCGGGGTAAACACGCTGGCAACTGTGGTCTCGATCATTTTGATGGAATACCTGATCACGGTTCTGATGCCGCGTATTGAACGCGGGGCCATCGTCGGTCTTGGACGGGAAGATTATACGATCTATCGGGAATTCCAGGGTATGATGGTCTTCAAGCCGGAGCTGGAAACCTACCTGGAAGCCCTGACCGGTGCTTTGTGCGATCGTTTCCAGGCCCGGGATGGTTTTTTTGCCGTGATGAATGAATCCGGCTCGTTTGACCCGATCATTCAGACCGGTGAGAGCAGCTGGCTGGACCTGCCGGAGCTGCTCAGCCGGATGCCGGCTTATTTCGCAGAGCACGGGGATGCCTTTTATTGGGATGGTACCGGTGTTCTCATCCCGGTTTATAATCATGATGAGGAGCTGGATACTTTTCTGGGAGTCCTTGGACTTGCGGACGTCTCGCCGGATCTGTTCCCGAACGGGAATATGAACGTGCTCGAAGATGCCCTGAAACAGGCACGCACGGTTTTGTGGCAGCGCCGCTATTTAACCAGCGCTTATCAGGTGCTGCGGACCCGGACCGATCAAACCGGCGGCAGCGGTTTCCACAGCGGCAGCGTCCTGGACCGGGGTGCTCTGCTGGACAACAGCAGTACTGCGGAACTGGATGAGGTCACAGTCTGGGTCAAAGATGCGCTGACGCATTATTGGGGCGGTCCGAAGCTTTCGGAAAATCCGCTGCTGAATTGGCGCATTGTCCGCGAAAATGCTGCGTCTAACGGCGAAAATGAAGTGAACAGCCTGCGCAGTGTGCTGAGGCAGGCCCTGGAAGAGCTGCGTCCCGAAGGAGAGCGCTCGATCAGCGGTGAATGGACGCTTTACAATCTGATCGACCTGAAATTCTTTGAGAAGCAAAAGGTCAAGGATGTGGCCCGCAGACTTTCCATGTCTGAAGCGGATTTTTACCGGAAACAAAAAGTGGCCGTGGAAGCACTTTCAAAAGTGATCCTGCGTTTGGAACACTCTTTGCAGGATGAAACAGTTGGTGATTTGCAAAAATGACAAATGAGAAGCAGGAAATTCTGAACCAGCCGCCGCTGCCGATCTATAAGGCCGGGCATACCACGGATATTATCTGTGTAGCCCTGATTTTTGTCGGCATGCTGCTTGCATCCGGCTTTTTCAGCAGCAGTCCGGGCAGCCTGATCGTCCCGTTCTGTGAGCTGCTGCGGTCCTGGTTCGGGGTTTGGGCTGTTGTCCTTTCGGTTTCGATGGCACTTTCCGGGATCGCGATCCTGATTTTCCGCTGGGTGCTGCCTCATATTCGGCTCAGCCGTGGAAAACAGATCTTTTATGCGCTGCTCTCTTTGCTGCTGATTCTGGATGGGATCACGCTCAGTGCCCTTTATGGCGGTGCAGAGGGAGGCGGTGAACTGGGAATGACCTTTGTCCGCTGGCTGACTGCGGGAGAAAGGGCTGGACAGGTCAGTTTCCTGCTGTGGGTATTTTTAATAATTGCGCTGTGTTTGCTGACCGGCGGCACAAGATGGATGCCGAAGCTTTTCCGTGCATTTGGGAATGAGCTGAAAGAATTGTTCCTGGATGGGGTTCGTGCCTTCAAAGAACGTCCGGCTGAGAAAGAGCCGGCGGATTTTGACTGGCAAAAAGAATATCGGATCGCTGCGGAAACAGCGGAAATGCAAAAACAGGCGCAGGAAGAGGAGAAAATAACCGAGCCGGTCAGTGTACCGGCTCCTGTAAAGAAAATCATGGATCCGATCCCGGCTTTCTTTACAAAGAAAAAGACAATGGAAGACGAGAAAATCAATATCAAACCGGTAACAAATACGAAGAAAATTGCATCATCATCTGCCAATCCGGCGGTACGCTCAAACCGTCTGCCTCCTTTGAATCTGTTGGATACAGAATTGGGTTTTTATGGGCAGAATGCCGACCATTCAGAATTTATTGCTGAAATTGAAGAAGCGATGGATGAATTCGGTGCCCCGGTGAAGGTCATCGGCTGCTCTGTGGGTCCGAGCGTTGTGCAGTATCAGGTCGTCCCGGGAAACATTGCAAAACCCGGAAAGGTCAGCGCGAAAAACATCCGCGTGACCCAGGTCGCCCAGACGGAACGGGACCTGGCGGTACGGTTGGGCGTCAGCAACTTATCCATCCAGGCACCGGTGCCGGGAGAATCCTATATCGGGATCGATATCCCGAACCCGCAGGCGATGAAAGTCCGTCTGCGTCCGCTCATCGAAAGTCCGGAATTTCAAAAAAAGAATTCTCCGCTGTCCGTGGCGCTGGGCCGGGATATCACCGGCAATCCGGTGGTGGTGGACTTGGGATCCATGCCGCATCTGCTGGTGGCAGGGACTACGAACTCCGGTAAATCCATCTGCCTGCGGGCAATGGCGATCTGCCTGGCGATGAACAACACGCCGGAACAGCTGCGTTTTGTGATGATCGACCCGAAACGCGTGGAATTTTATCACTTCAATGGTCTGCCGCATCTGCTGGGTAAGGTCGAAACAGAATATGAGCGCAGCATTGCCGTGCTGGAATGGGCTGTGCAGGAGATGCAAAGCCGCTACCGACTGTTCGAAACGGTCGGTGTCCGTAAGCTTGAGGTTTATAATGAATATGCAAAAGATCACGGACAAAAACCGCTGCCTTATATCGTCATCATCATCGATGAAATGGCGGAGATCATGAAGGGCGCGGACAAAGAAGGACAGGTCTGTATCGACAAACTGACGTCTCTGGCCCGGGCAACCGGCATGCACCTGATCTGCGCGACCCAGCGTCCGGACACATCCATTATCACCGGGAAAATCAAGACCAATATCCCGGCCCGTATCGCGCTGAACGTTGCCTCTGCGGTGGATTCCCGTGTGATCATGGGCAAACAGGGCGCGGAAAAGCTTCTTGGACGCGGTGATATGTATTTCATTGACCCGTCGCTGAACGTGCCGACCCGGGTGCAGGGTGCCTTGCTCACCGATAACGAGATCGACAAAGTCGTCGATCTCTGGAAAAAGCTCTCTCCGAAACCGACAGCGGAACTGAACAGTACTCCATGGGATGAGATCGCGGAAAACAGCAGGCAGACTGCTGACAATAAGGATGAGAAGAAGCTTAAAGATGCCATCCGTCTGGTCTGCAGGACGAAGAAAGCCAGTGCGGCTTATATTTCCGGAAAACTGAATGTCAGTTTCCCGACGGCATCCCGTCTGCTGAACCGCATGGAAGAACTCGGTGTGGTCGGTCCCATGCAGCTGGGCGGTAAAGCACGGGAGGTGCTGTGGGATGAAGCAGAGGCTGAAGATTTTGTTCAGAGCCTCAAGAGCAATAAAAAAGACATGTATGAGGATGAAGAGGAGTTCAGCTTCTGAAGGTGAAAGTTGAAGGTTGAAGGGTGAAAATGATGTGCCGCTGCGCGGCTTTTCAGGAAGAGGATGTTAGCTGAATAAAGTTTGGAATTCGGATGTGCCGGCATTCGGCAGCCGAAAAAACAGCTTGCAGTTGAAAGGAGTTGTTTATGAGCGAAGAAAGAAAAATTACATTCACGGAAAAATGCCGGAAATGGTTCAAAGGTTTTGGTGATACCTGTGCTTCATTTTTGCTGAAGATCGGTTTGACGGCTAATGCTGTGACCGTCATCGGCTGTCTGGGGCATATCGGAGCCTGTTGGCTTGCCTATAAAGGAAAGTTTTTCTGGGCCGGTGTGCTGCTGATCCTGTTCGCAGTCATGGATTTCTTTGACGGGACCATGGCTCGTATGGCGACCGGCGGCAAGGGTACGAAATTCGGTGCGGTGCTGGATTCAACCACGGACCGCTATGCCGAATTTCTGATATTCGGCGGGATCCTGCTCTGGAATGCCGATCATGACAAGCTGATCTGGGTCGCAGTCTGTATTGCGGCGATGATGGGTGCCTTCCTGGTTCCCTATACCCGGGCAAAGGGCGAGATCTACGGCCTGGACATGCGGCTGGGCATCATGTCCCGTCTGGAGCGTTACATCGTGCTGGTGGCCTGCCTGCTGATCGGCTTCCCGAACATCGCCATGGCTGTCATCGCGGTCTTTGCCAACATCACCGCCATCCAGCGCCTGCTCTTTATGAAGAAAAACCTGGATTGATATATGCAGTTTGTTCGTGAAGGGATCATCATCGGGCCGCTGTTCCTGCACTATTACGGGCTCATCATCATGCTCGGAGTGCTGGCCGGGGTATGGCTTGCAAGTCAGGCCGGGAAGAAGCGCGGCTACAAGCCGGATGAGTATTGGGATATGGTTCCCTGGATGCTGATCCCGGGTATTCTGGGAGCACGGCTCTGGCATGTGCTGATGCCTTCGGTCTCCTCCGGGCTGAGTTTTTCCTGGTACCTGCAGCATCCGGGTGAGATCCTGGCTGTCTGGAAGGGCGGTCTTGGTATCCCCGGCGGTGTGCTGGGCGGAGCCTTCGGGATTTGGCTATTCTGCAAACGGAAGGGATTCCCTTACGGCGATTTTATGGATACCATCGCCATCGGTCTGCCGCTGGGACAGGCCATCGGGCGCTGGGGAAATTTCGTCAACCAGGAGTTGTATGGCCGGCCTTCGACCCTACCCTGGGCGATTACCATTGACCCTGCATACCGCATTCCGGAATATGCGGACATTGCGCACTATCATCCGCTTTTTCTTTATGAATCATTGTATAACCTGCTGGTTTGCTTTTGTTTGTGGAAAATCGACCGCTCCAAAAAAATCCATCTGAAGCAGGGCAGCCTGTTCCTGATCTATCTGATCGCTTACCCGGTAGGAAGATTCTTCCTTGAATTCCTGCGCCTCGATACCGCGCAGCTTGGTGGGTTCAATGTGAACCAGACCGTCATGGCGGTCACGGCTATCACAGCGGCGATTATTCTTTATGTCAGAGAAAAAGAAAAAAAGTTGAAAGTTGAAGGGTGAAGGATGAAAATGCGGTGCCGCTTCGCGGCTGTTCAGATATTTCATTCCTTACTCCTTATTCCTCACTCCTCACTCCTAACTTACAAGAGGTATTATGATCAAAATTTATGAAATCACTGAAATGAACCAAAAGGTTTATGACGCCTTCGAACGGCTGCTGCCGCAGCTCTCCTCTTCCGCAAAGACGCCCACATGGGAAGAGCTGGAAGACCTGATCAGTTCCAAAGCATCTATTGTTCTTGCGGCAGCCGACGATGAGGACCCGGCAGGGACCATCCTCGGGACCATGACCCTGGTGGTCTTCCGCATTCCGACCGGTGTCCGTGCCTGGGTGGAGGATGTGGTTGTGGACAAAGAAGCCCGCGGCAAGGGAATCGGTGAAAAGCTGATCCGCACCTCTATTGAACGGGCAAAAGCTGAAGGAGCCAAGACCATCGATCTTACATCCCGCCCCACTCGGGTGGAAGCTCACCGCCTTTACAAGCGCTGCGGCTTCGAAATGCGCGAGACCTGCGTCTTCCGCCGTATCCCGTAATCGAAAAAAACAGGGGACAGTTCTGTCAACTTGCAGAACTGTCCCCTGTTTTTTTTTCTCCTATATTCTATTTTCTTCCTTATGTCCGTTCGATAAACTTATTCCCGCACTTCGGGCAGGTGATCTCGATCTGACCTTTGCCTTTCGGTACGCGGATCGACACGCCGCACTGTTTGCAGCGGTAAAACTGATGCGTATTCCGCGGGTCCCAGCGCTGCTTCCACTGCTTGGGCAGTCGTTTGATCTGATCGACTTTCTTCAGGAACCAAAGCCGCTCGTTGGACCGTTTCAGGTGATCTCGTGACAGGGACCGGTAAAGAGAATAACCGAGTCCGATCAGTCCGATGTAGTAAAAAACCGAGCTCTTTGTGATGAGTGAGATGATCCATAACACAAGAAACGCAATGGAGAGCGCACTGTTCAGTTCGTCATAACCATAGCGTCCCTGCATCCAATAAGCGAATTTATTTTTAAGAATTTCCCAAAAATTCCTCATTTTACAACTCCGTATTCTTTAAGGTGTAGTGTGAGAACAGGAGCCGGAATCCAGCAGATTCTCCATCATTCCTCATTTCTCACTCCGCACTCCTCACTTTCTCTGTAATAATTGTAGCAAAGGTTCATCAAAAAAATGTTAGAAATGAATTAAAAATGGTTAAGGTCCTGGAATTCAGGTTATATTTAATATTGCAGATAATGATAACGATGTCAATGAAGAAAAGAACTGCTTCGGAATAATCAATCAATTCTTCATTCTTACTTCTTCATTCTTTATTTAGCAAAAGGTTCCGAAGCGTCAGGATAAAAAATGATAGACGATCCGTACAAAGTCCTTGGGGTATCCCGGGACGCTACACAAGACGAAATCAAAAAAGCATACCGCAAGATGGCCAAGCTGTATCATCCGGATCTGCATCCGGACGATCCCGATGCCAACAAGAAGATGAATGACGTGAACACGGCCTACGATATGCTGATGAACCCGGATAAATATGCGGCGCAGCGTGCCCGGGAGCAGGCCTATTCCCGCACTACGGGAAGCTATGGCTCTTCCTATGGAAGCAGCGGCTCTTACGGCAGTTCACAGCAATCCGGTTACGGCCAGTACCGCCGGACTTATGACGGCGATTACGGCTGGACAGGAGACTTCTTCAATTGGGAAGATATTTTCTTCGGCGGTGCCAATCCTTATCAGAGTACTGCTGCCAACGCCAAACCGCAGCCGGAACAGGGTGATTCCGCGGAGATCCGCAGCGCCATCAGCTATATCAACGCCGGGAATTACCGCGAAGCGATCCTGGTACTGACAAAGATCCCCTCGACCCTCCGGGATGCCCGCTGGCATTACCTTTCCGGAATTGCCAACCACGGTATGGGCAACAGTCCGCGGGATGTGGACATGATGCAGCGTGCTGTCCAGCTGGATCCGAACAACAGCCTCTATCACAGCCTGCTCCGGCAGTACCGCAGTGGCAGCAGCAGTCAGGGACCATTCCGGACCTATACCTATCGGACCGGACAAAGCAGCGGCAGCAGCGGTCTCGGGATCCTCAGCAAGATCTTCCTGGGCTACATGGCGATCCAGTTCCTCTTCTGGATCCTGCGTCTCTTTTTGGGCTTTGGTTTTTATTTCTAAGGAAACGCTGATTAATCCAACATGCCTCAAGAGGCACCACGATAAATGTGTTTCCCGGGATGTGTCAAGGGGCCGGTTGCCTGTAGTCACCGCAAGGTGACGGAAGGAACCGCCCCCTTGACACAGGTGAAATACACAGTAATGGGGCAACACGGACAATTCCCTGAGTCTCAGGCTTGAGACACAGACCCTGTCTCAAATGTCCTTTATTTATCAGCGCTTCTCTGATCAAAAATTTGCGTGAAGCAGGAAAGGCATTATCGAATCTTATGGGAAAAACAATTGGTATTGATCTTGGTACGACAAACTCCTGCATGTCCGTGGTGGAAAACGGACGTCCGATCATCATCCCCAACGACAAAGGAACACGAACCACACCCTCGGTGGTGGCATTTACGAAAGACGGAGAGCGTCTGGTGGGCGTCAGTGCTGCCCGGCAGGCTGCGGTGAATTCCGACCGGACCGTGACTTCCGTGAAGCGGCAGATGGGCACGAACTGGCACATCAGCATTGACGGAAAGAATTTTTCCGCACAGGAGATCAGTGCCATGATCCTGCGCAAGCTGCGTATGGACGCAGAAGCCTATTTGGGCGAACCGGTCACCGATGCTGTGATTACGGTACCGGCATACTTCAACGATATCCAGCGTCAGGCGACCAAGGACGCTGGGAAGATCGCAGGGTTCAACGTCAAGCGCATCATCAACGAACCGACCAGTGCGGCACTGGCTTACGGCCTCGATAACGGTGCTGCCCAAAAGATCATGGTCTATGACCTGGGCGGCGGTACTTTTGATGTCTCCATCATCGAGATCGGCGACGGAGTGATCGAGGTACTGGCGACCAACGGCGACAATCACCTGGGCGGGGATGACTTTGATGAACGCATCATGAAGTATATCCTGAACGATATCAAATCAAAATTCGGCGCTGACCTGAGCAGAAACATGGCTGCCATGCAGCGAATCAAAGAGGCCGCTGAACAGGCGAAAAAGGAGCTTTCCTCCGCTGCGACCACTTCCATCAACCTGCCGTACCTTGCGGAAAACCGCGGACAGATGATCCATTATGAGACGACGCTTTCCCGGGCAAAATTTGAGGAACTGATCCATGACCTGATCGAAAAAACTGCAGTCCCGGTGCAGAATGCGCTGGATGATGCGGGAATCGCTCCTTCGGAATTGGGCAAGGTGCTGCTGGTTGGCGGCTCCACCCGTATTCCCGCGGTACAGGACCGGGTGCGGATGATGACCGGCATCGAACCTTCCAAGAACATCAACCCGGATGAATGTGTGGCGCAGGGTGCTGCCATCCAGGGTGATACGCTTTCCGGCGGGAAGATGGAACTGGCCGGGACCACCGGCGGTATACTGCTGCTGGATGTGACTCCGCTGAGTCTTTCCATCGAAACCGTCGGCGGTGTGGCCACCCGTCTGGTGGAGCGCAATTCCACCCTGCCGATCCATTATTCACAGGTATTTTCCACGGTGGCTCCCTTTCAGAGCTCTGTGGATATCCATGTGCTGCAGGGTGAACGTCCCATGGCT
>CAYWGX010000024.1:0-8339 GCA_964457635.1 uncultured Leptolinea sp. | reverse complement strand
TGGCTGCGGACAACAAGACCATTGGGAAATTCCGCCTGAACGGCATCAAACGGGCACCTGCCGGTGTGCCGCAAATCGAAGTGACCTTCGATAACGACGCCAATGGCATCCTGACGGTTTCCGCCCGGGACCTGGACACCGAGAAGCAGCAGTCCATCACCATCACCGCCAACGACCGCATGTCCGACGCGGAGATCAATGCTGCTATCCATGATGCGGAAGCTTATGCCGCGCAGGACCAATTCCGCCGGGATACTTTTGCGACACTTTCGGAGGCCGGGACGCTGATCGGCAAAGTCGACAATGCATTGCATAACGCGCCGAAAGATTTCGACAAGGACGAGAAGAAGCGGGTCAAGTCTGATCTGGATGAACTGCGGAAGCTTTCCACCAGGATGAAGCCGGAAAAGATGACGGAAGCCGACTTGGCAGACCTCCGCCGTTCCATACAGACCCTCGAATCCTCATCCGAAAACCTCCGCCGCGCAGCTGGTTTGGTTTAGCAACTTCACCTCTATGATATAATATGAATATGTAGGTCATGTTATGAAGATCTTCAATATCGATGAGCCCAAATATTTATATGAGTGGGATGAAAATAAGAACAAAACCAATATAAGAAAACATGGTGTATCTTTCGAGGAAGCCTCTTCAGCTTTTGATGATCCGAATGCCTTGACACTGCCTGATGAAAAACATTCAGATTATGAAGAACATTTTTATCTCATTGGATTTAGTGTAAAAGCAAATTTATTAATTGTTAGCCATTGTTTTCGGGATGGACAGGTTATCAGAATTATTTCAGCCAGAAAGGCGGAACGAACGGAAAAACTGATATATACGATGAAAGGAGCGGATTATGAGTGAAAAATTGATAGCTTCTGAATTTGAATTACAAGATGATGATACAGATATCCCTGAAATATTAGATTTCTCGAAAGCAATCAGAAACCCCTACATCAGTAAGCTGAGAAAGAATATTACATTGAATATTCCTGTAAGGACATTAAATTATTTTAGAGATGAAGCTGATAATATGGGTGTGAGTTATGAAACGCTGATTAACCTTTACTTGAATGATTGCGCTAATAATAAGCGGAAATTTATGGTTGTAAACGAATGAGTTATGTATTTAAAAGGCTCTTCGTATAATTACAGCTCAAAGCGGAAACGCTCCAGTCCGATCCGGATCCTGATCCTGCTCGTTCTGGTGGGTGCGGGACTGTATTATGCCATCAACATCGTCCCGAACACCGATCCGCTCTTCATCCCGACCTCGACCCCGACCACAGCGCCGGAAGCCTACCTCAATCAGGCAGAGCAGCTCTATTCCGAAGGCCGGATCGAACGGGCTATCGGTATGTACCAGCAGGCCATCAATTCGGATCCGAAAAACATCAATACCTATATCGCCCTGGCGAAGCTGCAGGTTTTCAACGGGCAGTATGCCGAGGCCCTGACCAATGCGGAAAACGCCATCCTGCTGAACCCCAACAATGCGGAAGCCCATGCAGTACGCGGCTGGGCGATCGGGATGCAGGGCAACTATCTGGATGCGCAGACTGCCTTCAACCGGGCAAAAGAACTGAATCCGAACCTGGCGCTGGCTTATGCCTACCAGACGGAAGTGCTGGTGGAGCAGATCAATGCCGGGGAAGACCGTCTTGATACGCTGACCCAGGCAACGGAAAATTCCCGTCAGGCAATCAGCCTCGGCAACACGCTGATGGAGTCTCATCGTGCCCGCGGGCTGCTGTTGGAGATCACCGGGAACTACGAGGAGGCGGTCACCGAATTTCAGATCGCCATTGCCATCAACCCGAATATCGCCGATCTTTACCTCGCGCTGGGCCGTGCCTACCGTGCCAACGGCATGGATACGGAAGCCATCACTGCCTTTGAACGGGCAGCGACGCTCAACCCTTATGATCCCTGGGCACCTTACTACATCTCCCGTACCTATGCCAGTAACGGTGAATACACCAAAGCCATCCAGATGGGTGACGATGCCATCGAATTGGATCCCACCGAGACACAATTCTACTGGAACCTCGGTACGCAATATTACCGCTCCGGTGATTATTCCCGGGCACTGGATTATTTCCGTATCTCCATCCAGGGCGGTATCGGCAAGGATGGCGCCATCGTCCGCGGCATTCCGCTTTCCTATGATAACCGTGTGCCCGAGCTTTATTATATGTACGGGCTGATCCTTGCCCGATCCGGTCAATGCCAGGAAGCGGCGGAAGTGGTCCGCCTGCTGACGCAGGGTGTCCCGGAGGATGCTACCGCGATCCTGAACGCGGAATACATGACGGAAGTTTGTAAGGACGGAGATTTTGATATCGTCCTCGTGGCCGTTCCCACAGATACCCCGATGCCCGAAGGTGCCGAAGAGGAAGATGAATTGCTGTTGGAAAACAATTACCGGGAATGATAAAGAGTAAGGAGTAAGAAGTAAAATTTATGGAATTTATACAGGAGATCGATCTCAGTCTGCGCAGCAAAGCGACGCTGATCCTTGTTGTGTCCGCTGAAGAAGAACGTGTCACGGAGGATCTGAAGTCCCTGTGCCGCAGTACGGAGCGCAGCTGCATCGCCTGGGACCTGGCGGATGGTTTCAGCCTGCTGGTCGGGAAGACTGCTCCCACCGGCGGCAGGGATCCGCTGAGTGTCCTGGAACAGATCGACAAGGCCGCTGTGGATGAGGCTGCCCTGTTTATCCTGCATGATTTCCATGAGTGCTGGGCCAATCCGAACATCAAGCGCAAGCTGCGCGGGCTTGCGCGGAAGCTGAAGTATACCCGCAAGTCCATCCTCATCACCGCTCCCGCGGCAGAGATCCCTGCGGAGCTCATCAACGAATGTGTGGTGATGGACTATCCGCTGCCCAATGTCAAAACACTGGAAGCAGTTCTGGATAAGCTCAAGCTGACACCCGGTGTCAGTATCCATCTTTCTCCCGCCGGTAAGGAAAAACTGCTGCAGGCGGCGCTCGGCCTGACCGCCTCTCAGGCGCAGCGTGTGTTTGCCAAAGCCATCGTGCGCTCCGGCAAGCTCGGCGATAATGATATTGATTTTGTCATGCGCGAGAAAAAACAGCTGATCCGCGATATCGAAGCGCTGGAATTCACCGAAGCTTCCGAGACCCCGGAATCGGTTGGCGGTCTTGGTGAATTGAAGCATTGGCTCAACCTGCGGGAAAAAGCCTTCAGCAGCGAAGCCCGTGCCTACGGACTTCCCGCTCCCAGGGGGATCGCCCTGATCGGCATTCCCGGTACCGGAAAAAGCCTGACTGCCAAGATGATCAGCCGGCTCTGGCATCTGCCCCTGATCCGTCTGGATGTGGGCGCCCTATTCGGTTCCCTGGTCGGGGAATCGGAAGAGCGGGTGCGCAGGGCACTTTCGGTGGTGGAGATCATCGCCCCCTGCATCCTGTGGATCGATGAACTGGAAAAAGCCCTTTCTCATGGCGGGCTGGACAGCGGGACCAGTACCCGGGTTTTCGGGAACATCCTGACCTGGATGCAGGAAAAAACTGCACCGGTGTTCGTGGTGGCTACTGCCAACGACGTAACGGCGCTGCCGCCGGAGCTCCTGCGGCGCGGCCGCTTTGACGAGATCTTCTTCCTGGACCTGCCGACAGAGCAGGAACGCAGGGAAATCTTCGAAGTGCACATTCTGAAGCGTGCCCGTCTGCCGGAGATGTATGACCTGGAGAAGCTGGCGAAGGCTTCCCGCGGTTTTGTGGGTTCGGAAATCGAGCAGGCGGTGATCGATGCCATGTATATCGGTTTTAATGACAAAGAACGGGAATTCACGACGGAAGACATTCTGCATGCCCTGCGCCATCAGGTGCCGCTGTCAGTCTCTCAGCGGGAGCAGATCGAAAAACTGCGCTCCTGGCTGCGGGAAGGCCGGGCACAGTCCGCATCCTTCTCCGATGCTGCCGATGCAGAATCACAGTTTGTACCGATACAGATTGAAGTGAGGAGTTAGGAGTGAGGAGTGAGGAGTGAGGAGTATTGTCAGTGATGCTGTTCATTCCTCACTCCTCACTCCTCACTAATGAAATTATGTCACACATTTCTGTCATGAAAATTGCTTGTGCCGACCGGGACTTGCTGCTGCAGGCGCTTTCCGATTTAGGCTATGAGGTCCTGGAGGGAGAAGATCTGCATATTACCGACGGTGCGAAGTCCGTGAAGGTCGATTTTCTCGTCAAAGTTCCTTATACCGATTCCATCGGTTTCCGCAAGGGGAAAAACGGCTGGCAGCTGACTGCCGATTGGTTCCGAGTGAACCTGGACCGGAAACAGTTCGAAAACCGCCTCAAACAGCATTATGCCTATCTTACAGTGAAACAATCCCTTGAGAAACAGGGCTATCTCATTGCGGAAGAGACCAAAGACGAAAAAGGGCGCATCCACATCGTTCTGCGCCGAACGGAATTTTGAAAAAATGTCTGAAATTCACTGGCTTGAACTGCTGAAATCTCCGGAAATTCCTCAAAGCTGTTCCCGGGAGGAGCTTTACCGTGCTGCCTGCATCGGTGCGGTGATGCTGCTTTTTGAATCTGCTGATTGCGAAGGCCTGATGGACGTGGTTCGGAATGCCTCCGCACGGGAAAGCCGAGGCAGGGCTTTGGCTGCGCTGGAAAGCCTTGCGCTTCCCGAGTCGCCGCTTTCAGCCAAAGCGGTCCATCTGCTGCATGAGCTGGCGGTTTTGGACGGTATTCCGGAGGCGGGAAGATTTCTGCAGAAAACTGCCTTGCAGGACAGCGACCCCGGCTGGAATAGTGCCCGGATGCTGCTGTTTGAACAGAAAAACCAACTGCTCAAGACAGATCCCGGGCCGGAACATCTGACCGAAATATTCCTGCGTGAGGACGTCATGGGGCGTTTTCGGCTGCTGGAGCTGGGAAAAAAGCTGCTGCCGCATTGGGCGCTGCTCATGCGCTTTTTCGATAAACCGACCCTGCCGCATCGAATTGACATTGATCTGGCGTTTCATTCTTTTTCTCCGGATGAGCGGAAGCTGCTGGCCTTTTGTGTCGGGAAAGAGAGCCCAATTAACGCTCTTCCCGCGGATCTGCTGCTGAACCATGAAGATGAATTTTTGACGGAGCTCTGTGTGAAAAACGGTCTGCTTCCTTCGGATCGGGCACAGCTGCCGCTGTTTTATTTTCTCACGGGACAATGGGATCAGTATTATGCCTCGGACAGTGATTACCGCGCTATTCGCATAGCTTACGAAGGAAAAAATTCTTCTTTGCAGCGGCGGCTGATCGCGGTCAGCCGCGATTCCGGCAACAGTGCCTGGCTGCGGGAAATCAACAGCAGTTCGGAAAATTTCCCGCACGGTGGGACCCTTTCGGATCAGCATCTGCTGGCGGCATCCCTCATCGAGCAGCAGCAGTGGTCCCGGCTCTGGGACCTGCTGCCGAATCTGCCGCTGCTGTGCATGCCCGGCGTTTGCAAAGCCTTGCGGGGAACAGGCTTCAGTCCGATACAGGCAGATGAGAAAGATTTTTTCCGTGAGCTCTGTGCGAAAATCAGCGCGGCAGAAGGACTTTCACCGATCCCGATCCGGGAACGTATGGGCGAAGGACTCGGGACTGCCATCGGTATCTGCGGCGGCGGCCCTTACATTGCGGTGCTCTTTGCCGACCGCAGGATCCTTGTCTGGGACAGTCGGGACAGTTTTTCGGAACCGATTCGCATCAGCTCTAATCATCAGAGTTTTTACCGGGCTTCGATCAGTCATGACGGGAAATATCTCTGCGCGGATTGCGGGAAGGACGGTATCACGGTCTTCTCCCTTCCCGGCGGACAGGCGGTGAAAACCATTTCCACGGGGGGAACCCCGCCGGTTGGTCTCTTTCTCCAGCCTGATGACCGGCGGCTCATTGTGCTGCTGCAGAACGGGAAAGGAATCGTTTATTCTTTCCCGGGCGTGACAGAGCTGCATCATTTTGACCTGGGTGTGAAAAACTGTCTTCGCTTGGCATATGACGCGGAAGAAGGTCGTCTCTGCGGATTGAACGCTGAGGGAGACTGTACGGCTTATGATCTCGGTACACGCCGTCCGCTGAATGCCCTCAGACTGGGCGATGGTGTCCTTTCTGTACCGGAGCAGATCGCTGCCCATCGTCTGCCATATCTTTCCCGCGATGAGGCACTTACCGTGATGAATCTGCTCTCCGGGAAAGCGGTTCTCGGGAAGATCGATCTCAGCGGGAAAAATGTCCGCCGCTTGATCCCGATCGCCGATGGAGAACTGTTCGCCCTGGGAACGCTGGATGGGAAGATTCTGATTTTCGACCCTTTCACCAAAGACTGTCCTGCGGTTTTGTCCTTCGGTGTCAAATCCGGAGTTACCGGGTTATGGTATGATGCGAAAGAGATGGTGCTCTATGGCTGTACGTCCTCCGGAACGGTTCGCAGCTGGGACCTGTCACTGTTCTGTGAGATGATCCGGGTCCTGCCCCTGATGCAGCTGCCGGGAATGAACCGCATCGACGAGTATGTCAGAAAATATCCGGAACCGGGCGTGAAAGCCGCTGCCGAGTGGCTCAAAACGGTTATCGCCTGGCGCCGCCGCTTTGATATTGAATTAGATTTTGATTTTTCTTGAGTCAGGCGGGGATTTTTCCTGCCCTCTCACCCGGAGAAACTTATATGCCAAACCAAAAGAAAGTTTCCCTTTCTCCTGCGCAGATCAACGAACAGCTGCAGGAGATCCTGAACAATACCGCATTGGCGGAAAACTACAGGCTGGAAGCGGAAACCGTCAAGACCTATAACCTGATCGTGAATCTTGAAAAATCGCTTCCCGCGGACGAGGAAGGATTGAGCAATTATTACCTGCTGTTCAACGCCTGGATCCGCTGGCTGGCGGACTGGAAGAACTATTCACTGAACCTGATGCACCGCAGACGGCTGTTGGGACATCTCAATCAGCAGCTGGGAGCAGGCAAATTTACACTGCAGATCTATCCTTATGCTACACGGCTTTACAGCTATAAACTGGAAGCCGGGAAACCCTTGATACAACTGCATGAGGCGCTGGATTACATGACGGAATATAACTGCAAACGCTTTGCGAATTTTATAAAGCGGCAAAAATGGAGCGAACTGAAGCAGCTTGTCACGGAATATCAGGCGCAGACACCGCAGGCGAAGGAGCTCAGCAGCTTCTTTCATGAGACAAAGGCCAATCCTACCCATGAAAACCGGACCCGGGGTCGATATTACGATCTGGAAACGGTATTCAATAATTGCAATCAGCGCAATTTCGGAGGGAAGATGTCACGTCCGAAAGTGATGCACTGGTCGGCGAAGGTCAACCATTCCACTATGGGCTCTTATAACATCAATGAGGACACACTGATGATCAACCGCGGGTTGGACCGCCGTGACGTGCCGGCTTATGTGCTGGACTTCGTGATGTACCATGAGCTGCTGCACAAGGCGCTGGGCGTGAAGACCTCCGGTTCCCGGCGCATGTCCCACACAAAGGAATTCCGCGATCTGGAGCAGCGTCATCCTGATTATGAGCGTGCACAGGCATTTATTCAAAAGAATGCAAAAAGACTTTGAATGAATTTTTTCAGGGTTTTCTTACTTGACGGAAACAGAATTATCTATTAATATATAATTAGGATATAGGCGGGAATGTTCAGGCATTCCCGCCAAGCTAAAACTATTTTCGAGTGACTTTATATTCTAAAGTCACAACAAATGTAAACCCTAAGACCACTATTCTTAGGGTCTTTTTGTTGACCCACTCTATTTTCATCTTAGCCTCCTGATCACCGCCTCATTGCCGGCAATCCATTTGCTGTCAATTTTTGGCGGAATTTGGTGACAGGTGTCACCAATCAGGCAGAGAACTGATTCTTTGCTTTGTTGGGAATACCTGTTGATCAGGAATGTTGTTAACGTTCTGTTTTTTTTTATCATGATAATGATGATGAAATAATTCTTTTTGAGTGAATATTGTAACTGTTCAGTACCCGCTCAGGGACAGTCCCCTATGGCTCAGTATTGAGCCATAGGGGACTGTCCCTTCTGAATAGACACCATTTTTTTATGAATTATTTATATTTTGAGAGCTTTTAAAAGCCCAAAAAGCCAAAATGATAGCTTTTGATAGCTTTTTTCCCTATAATTTTCCATGGTTAGATAGAAAAGAAAGGGAAAAAACATGGAAGCACCTCGCCATTGGAGATTGAAAAAACAACGCTACAGCCTGACCGGAGAAGTCTGCCCGCACTGCAGTGCGAAGATCTTCCCGCCCCGGGATGTCTGCCCGGTCTGCGGTCTGGAAGCGAAAAC
>CAYWGX010000023.1:0-20911 GCA_964457635.1 uncultured Leptolinea sp. | reverse complement strand
ACCGAGAACACTGCCCCTGCGGATAACCTTTATACCACATCCATCCCGACAAAAACCGACGCCGGAACCTATTATGTCTGGTACAAAGCGGTCGGCGACGTGGATCATGAAGATACGGAAACGGTCATGCTCAGCGTGACGATCGACGAAGAGGAGAAAAAGCCACAGCCGCTGGCAGTCAAGCTCACCCATTACAAGGATGACGGGTCCTACGGCGTTCCTTCTGATATCGGGGAAACTATCTGGAAGCTGAACTTCACGCTCAGTCTCAATGACGAGGAATACAGCTCTGCCGAAGCGGCGGAGATGACGGTGAAACCGGGCGAAAAGGAGCAGGCGATCACGGTTCTTTTCCCGGCGGAGCTGGACGTGGCCAGGCTGAGCAATGACTACAAGGTGACGGTCAGCGGGTATGAGAAGACGGTGGCTGCGAACATTTTTGTCAGCGGGTCTGCAGGGGTTCAGGATGTGCCGCGCTATACAGTCTCGATCGGCGATCCAAGCTTCATCAACGATGAAGATGGGAGCGTTGTGCTGACGCTGAAGGTCAAATGGAGCGGCGGGAGAACCCAGCCGAAGCCGGAGGTGATCAAGGTGTATGCGCTGCCGGAGGATGAAGTCGGAGCGTATCGGCTGAACGATGACGGGACGAAGGAATACCTGCTGTTCCACACCTACGACATCTGCATGCGGTATCTGGGGAGCGATGAGCTCTGCCGAGGCTATGAGCGCTGCTTCCACAAGGAGTCACCATTTGTCTATCCGTTTGTGAAGTAAAGAGGCTCGGGGTCGGATTCCGCAGACTCGCGCGATGTGCGTAAGCACGAGCGAAGAGTTGGAGGGATCTGACCCCGAAGTGAGAGCTGGTAGCACACGGAGACTGCCCTTGCGCTGCGGCGAAGCCCGCACGCGAGGGCTGTATCACGTGATGCGTCGAATAATTGCAAAAGATAGGCGCACAACGAGATACGCCCCTGCTGTGCGGGCTGCGCCGCAGCAGCAGAAACGTCTCGTCGTGCTGCGATGATGCGTGTGTGCAATTTGGGTGGTTTTTTTCAATAGCACACGAATACAGCCTTACCGTGCCTCTTGATAGAGAAAGCAGGCCAGCGCCGTTTCCTCAGATTGAATGTTCTGAAAAATTGGCACCAATGGCACGGGAAGGCTGTCTTCGTGTGCGCCGACTCCCCGGGAACCGAAGGTCCTCTGGGTACCGACCTTCTGATTATCAGTTACTTCGTACTTGAAATTACATAGTTTTGATGGTAAGATTTAATCAGAAGAATGAAGGTAATTCACATGGAAGATAAAAGGGAAGTCGTTCGATTAAGCAAAAATCTGCCAAAAGAGAAAAGGTGGTGATTATATGAGGACAGTAAATGTTCAGATAACGGTACCTGAAGACATGGGCACTTACTTGAACAATTTAGATTACGAACAGGTATTTGAGAGAAATGCCATGCTTCTGTATCCATTCATTCGCAATTTGACCCTCTCTCACGGAAGAGCTGCTGAGATTCTGGGCGTGCATAAAACAGACCTCATCGAGTTTTATGATTCCATGGGAATCCCATATCTGGATCAGAGCGAGGATGATTTAATGGATGACCTGGCGACTTTGGATCGAGTGATGGAGGATGCAAAATGATCGTTGTATCAGATTCCACTCCGCTTATAACACTGATGAAAGCAGAGAAACTGGACATTCTGCACAACTTGTTTGGCGAAGTTATGATTCCGGAGGCTGTTTTTTCTGAAGTTACAGGTAATGAGTCCTTCAAAGAGGAAGCGGATACCATTAGAAACAGTGAGTATATCAAGGTTGTGAAAGTCCGTAACGGACATCAGGTTTCATTTTTACAGAGAGCAACAGGACTGGATCTTGGAGAAAGCGAAGCTATCATCTATGCAGATGAAACGAAAGCTGATCTGCTTCTTATGGATGAGGCTGCCGGACGTAGGGTTGCGCAAAACATGAATCTTCCAATTACCGGCAGTACAGGGGTTTTGATCAGAGCCTTCCAATCAGGGTTTATTACGAAAGAAGAAGCGGATGATGCTTTTAACAGGATCCGGAAAGCCAACAGGCACATCAGCGAAAAGCTGATTAACAAAGCTATCGAAATAATTCACGGAGTGAGTAACTAAAAATAACCAAAGGGGGATGTACGCGGGAGACAGCCCTTGCGCTGTCGCATGGTCGACACGCGAGGGCTGTATCACGTGATGCGTCGAATAATTGCAAAAGATAGGCGCACAATGAGATACGCCCCTGCTGTGCGGGCTGCGCCGCAGCAGCAGAAACGTCTCGTTGTGCTGCGATGATGCGTGTGTGCAATTTGGGTGGTTTTTTTTCAATGGCACGGGAAGGCAGTCTTCGTGTGCGCTGATTCCCCGAGGGACGGGCCCCTAACGGGTATCGACCCTCTCCTGTTTACGAAGCCGGATCCCTGCCGGAAAACTGGCGGTAGAAAGCGGCATGTTTTTCAGCGATGGATGTCCAGGAGAGCTCAGCTGCGGCAAATTCACGGCCGGCTTTCCCCAGTCTGCTGCGCAGCTCCGGGTCTGCCATCAGGGTCTGCAGCGCATTTCGCAGTGCATCCGCATCATTCGGCGGGACCAGCAGCCCCGTCTCATGATCCCGGACCATATCCGGGATCCCGCCCACCGCGGTGGCAGCGACAGCCTTCCCGAAGGCAAAGGCTGTGGGAATCACGCCGGACTGGCTGGCGGTGAGATAGGGCAGTGCCACGATGGACGCCCGCTCCATGAATTCCGCTACCTCAGCATCGCTCAAAAATCGGTTCGTCAGCCTGATCTGCGGATGGTCCGGCAGCGTCTGATAAGGTGTCACATCCCCACCTCCCGCAATTTGCAGGGACCACTCCGGATTTTCATCCAACAGCGGACGGGCAGCCTCCAGCAGGATGGCAAGCCCTTTATACGGCTCGATGCGTCCGAAAAAGAGGATCTGTTTCTCTTCGGGGAGCCCCCTGCGGTGCTGCGTGAAGAAATCATAGATCCCGTGAGGGGTGACCAGGATCTTCTCAGCGGGGAACCCTTTTCGGACGAAAAACTGCTTCCCCTGCTCTGTCAGTACACTCAGTCCGTCCGGCATACCCCGGAACAACCCCTCCGTAATTTTGAAATACAGGGGCGTCCCCTCGTGATGGATCACATCATGGACCGTATAGATCAGCGGTTTTTTGAGCATATTGCGGATAAAGATGCCCAAAACCGGGTTCCACTCCTGCGCGGAGGTGATATGGACCACATCCGGGTCAAATTCATCGGAGATCCTCCGGATCGTCTTCCATGTCTGCGGTGAAAAGAGCTTGAGAACAGTTCCCTTTGCTCCTTTCCCGGTATCAAGCTCTTCCATATCGACTGCGGACATATCCTGTGCGTGTTCCGCGTTGGCAGCGCTCAGCAGCTTCACCTCACAGACCTTGCTGAGGCTTTCTGCCAGGCAGTCACTGTAATGCAGAAGCCCTCCCCTGCGGGTCAGGCAGATCAATAAAACGCGGATTTTTCTCTCAGTCATGTCTTACCTTAACAAAATCTTCATTCGGATGGCTTCCCGCTCCTCAGGAATCCGCAGTCTAACAGCTCATCCAGTTCTGCCCGGACCGGATCCTCTCCGCTTTCCCGACCGATGCGGGCCCAGAGAGTGCAGAGAGGGTCGTTCATCACCGGGGTCACGGTCATGGCAGCCCGGGTCTGTTCCAGTGCGTCCTGCCAGCGTCCGACATGCGCATAGGCTTCGATGAACGGGATGCGCTCCATCGGATCATTGGGATGATCCTGCCCTGCGAAGGCTTCATCGCCCAGGGCGGCAGCTGCCTCCCAGTTTTTCCGCTGACGCTCCAGATCCGCTTTTTCATAATAACGGCACCAGCCGGGGCGGTCGGTCTCATATCCGAATAATTTGGCAGGGAGTGAAGTTTCCGGGTATTCCGTGCGGATGCGGCCATAATTGTTCAGCAGTGCGGCCTCCCGGTCAATGGTCGGGATCATCTGATTATAGGAATCGACTTCCGGGTCCAGCACGTGCACACAGCCCGGAGCATTGTAATAGACACTGATCATATCATCGGTGTTTCCGAAGAATTGTGCGGAAAGATATTCCTGGAAGATCTCATTGCCCCCTTCCAGCCCGGAAAGAGTCGCTTCCCGCTTGGTGTTGGTGTAAAGCATGTAGGGGATGCGGTCCGGCTCATAGCCTTCCGCATAGATCCAGTTCAGCGGTGCGGTAAGGGAATTATCTGTGCTGAAGCGGATCGGCAGCACGTTGGTCACCAGGACGGTGTTTTCCTCGATCCCCGGAACACGCCACTTCAGCTGGGTGAAAAAGTCCTTTGTCAGGGTCCAGTCCCGGCGATATTCGCTGCCGGTGACAAACAGATGCCCGGCGGCCAGTCCGATGAAAGCCGAAGCCAGCAGTACCGGGAGGATCCGCCTTTTGCGGATCAGGTCCAGCAGCGAACTCAAAATCAGGCTGATGCCCAGCATAAACGGCAGTGTATAGCGGCAGTTCTGGAAGACGAAATGGATCACGCTTTCCGTCAGCCAGAAAGGTTGACCTGCCAGCAGCAGGGCGAAAATGCCGATGAGAAGCATATCCCGGTTTTCCCGTGATTTTCCGGAACCTTCCCGGGAGAAAAGGAAGAGAAACACTGCGGCTGCCGTGAAAGCCCCGATGCAGATCAGTATGTACATCAGGGTGGAGCGGGATCCGAATTCTGCGGCATTGGGAAACTCAAAGACCGTTGCCCAGGCCTCAAAGATGACCCTGAGGCAGTCCTTCCCCATCTGCAGCAGGTAATTCCCTATCGTCGGGAGCGGCGCTGCCTTGAAATCTGTCAGCAGCTTGAATTCATAATGCAGGGTCTGGGTGCGGTTGAAGAACATCCGGTAAAGGATCCCGGCAGCAAAGATAAGTGCATATGGAATAAACGTTTTCCAATTTCTGATTTCTGATTTCTGATTTCTGATTTCACCGGCAGCGGCCAGAAAACAGGGCCGCAGCAGCTCCAGCAGGAAGAAGTATTCCGAAGCAAACAGGTTCAGCAGACTGATGAGGCATGCCGCTGTGATCAGCAGCCATCGGGGTTCGGCCCCGCGGGCAGCCCGGACGGAAAGAATAAAAGAGAGGAACAGCATTCCCATCAGGAAGTAAGAAAAGCTGAAATTGATGGCAATGGGCCGCATGGTGAAGCCCGGATAAGCCAGAAAGATCAGTGCCGTCAACAGTGCGGCAAAGTTTTTCTTCGGCCATATTTCCCGAACCAGCAGACCGGCACAGAAGCTGCCGAAGACCTGCATGCACAGTCCCCAGGCCTGAGCCAGAAGCGGAGAGCCATCCGTGAGAAGGATCGCCAGGTTATGGATCTGCCCGGCTACGGGGCGGCTGAAGCTGAAGTGCCGCAGTAATCCGTGATAGCCCAGCTCCAGCCGGGTCCAGACATACGGCCAGTCGTCCCAGTAAAATCCGAGCCGGTTCAGCAGCAACCCATAGGAAAGCAGCACGAACAGTCCCAGCGGGACCAGGATGAGTACGAAAGGTTTTTGCTTCGGTCGATTCTTATTTTTCATAATTTTAAAATATCATCAGGGCCGCGATCAAGCACTGCAGCACGGCAGCGGAAACCGCTCCCCAGACAATTTCTGCGGTCCGCCGGTTTTCTTTCCGCTGAAACAGCAGCAATCCCATGATGCTGCCGCCCAGCCAGATGATGGTGGCAGCAAGGGGAACGATCAGCATATTGACGGAAGAAATGGACTCCAGCGGCTCACCGGAGGGAGAAAAAGAAAGCGAGATCGTTTTCCCGACCTGAAAGCGGATCCCTACAAAGATGTAAAGCGCGATCAGGAAGATGAGGGATGTGAGTACGCAGATCCGTCCGGCTTTGTCCTGCCAGGCTTCGATCAGCCAGCTGCCGGGCCGGGAGGTTGTCCATTCCACATTGCTCAGGGTCCCCATTTGCAAAATGCGTTCAAAGCCGTTCAGAAATGCACCGGGATTCCCGGGCGAAATCGCATAAGTGAAGCGCGGGGTGCCCAAAAACAGCATTTTTTTCATGTCCGAGGCCAAAAACTCATAGGTCAGGTGTTCATCCACCCGAACCGTTCCCAGATAAGCACCGGGCATCGGCAGTACGGACCAGGGCACATCTTCCGTCATTTCCGCAGGGGTACGGATCCATTCAATGGCATTCAGCGGGATCACTTCCGTACGCAGCCCCCAGCGGATGTGCAGGCCGTCCCGTTCCAGGCGGTATTCGGAAAAAATCAGGCTGAAAAGACGGTAAAGCAGAAAGACCAGCGGAACAGCGATCAGCAGCAGTGCGATCAGCAGCAGAAAGAACTGCAGTCCGACCTGGGTGATGTCAAAGCGCAGAAACAGAAAAATTTCCAGTCCGATCAGTCCTGCGCAGATTGGAAACAGAAACAATATTCCTTTCTCCCGTGCCGGTGCATAAGTGAAAGCTCGTTCCCTTTTCTCCGCCTTAACCTTACCTTCACTCACCTTCCACCGCCCGCCTGTTGCCTTCTGCTTTCTGCTTTCTGCCTTCTATCTGTTACATTCTGCATTCTACATTTTACTTTTCATATTTTACATTTCACATTTTAAAAGATTTGCCGCAGTGCCGCACCGACCTGACGGACCTGTTCCCGGGTCATTTTTCCGGAGAAGGGGATCGCCAGACCGCGTCGGCCCAGGTCTTCGGTCACCGGGAAACGGCCCGGTTCATATCCGAAGCGCTCCTGCATGTAAGGCTGCAGGTGGATGGGAGAGAAATATGGCCGCACCGGGATCCCCAGTGCCTTGAGCTTGCTGCTGACCTCATTGCGCCGTTCTGCATCCTTCAGGCGGATCACATAGACGAACCAGCTGTCCCGGGTCGTGGTAGCGGCAGTGTGCGGCAGTTCGATCGCGTCGATGTCCGAGAGTTCTTCCCGGTACCAGGCCGAAACCTGAGCACGATTGCGGATCAGTTCATCAATGCGGCTCATCTGTACAGTCCCGAGGGCGGCGCTCAACTCATCCATGCGGTAGTTGTAGCCGAGGTAGGTGTGCTCCAGCCAGGTGTCGCCTTCTGCCCTGCCCTGGTTGCGCAGGGAGCGGACCATGGCAGCGGCCCGGTCATCATTGGTGACCACCAGCCCGCCTTCAGCCGTGGTGATCTGTTTGTTGGGGTAAAAGGCAAAAACGCCCATATCGCCCAGCAGCCCGGCATGTCGGCCTTTGTACATAGCCCCGAGCGCTTCACAGGAATCTTCGATGATCGGCAGTCCGTAAGGAGCAGCGGCTTCCCGGATGGCGTCATAGTCGGCTGGCTGTCCGAAGACGTCTACGGCCAGGATGCCTTTCAGTTCACCGCCCCGGTCCCCCTTGGGCGGAAGCCATTTTGCCGCTGCCGCTTCAGAGCTCATCAGGTCCGTGACAGCTTCCTTCAGCTGAACGGTGTCAATGTTGCCGGTGAGCGGTTCCGCATCCACAAAGATCGGTGTGATCCTTTCATACAGCAGCACATTGGTTGAAGAAACGAAAGAAAAGGGTGTGGTGATCACCCGGTCACCGTCATGCCATCCGGCCGCCTGCACACAGAGGTGAAGTCCGGCTGTCCCGGAATTGACGGCTGCGGCATGTTTGGCGCCGGTAAATTTACAGAAGGATTCTTCGAATGCCTTCACATAAGGGCCCATGCTGAGGTAATTGGTCGCCATCACCTTTGCGACAGCTTCCCGCTCTTTGTCTGTGATGTCCGGCAGGGACATCGGCACATTGATCTGTTGTTGATAATCCATTATTCTCCTTAATCAGGTAAAAGGTAACAGGTAAAAGGTAAAAAGTAAAAGATATCAGGAGTAAGACCTATATCCTATATGCTATTTCCTATTTCCTATCTCCTTACTCCTCACTATCTCGGATAGAAATTCATTCCCGGCTGGGAGTTCGGGTTTTGCTGCTGCGGATTGGGCATCATGCCGTCCGTCTGTTGTTCGATGACCACCTTTTCTTCCATCCTAACCTGTCCGCGCAGGAAGGCTCCGTCTTCGGTGGAAAAGCTGATGACGCTCACATCTCCCCAGACGCGGCCTGTAGAACGGATCTCAAGTTTTTCTGCGGTGATATTCCCGCGGACTGTTCCCTCCACGACGATGGTGTTGGCTCTCATGTTCAGGCAGGTCACACGCCCGGTTTCACCGACGACGATCATCCCGCGGATCTGCATGTCGCCCTCGAAGGTCCCTTCGATGCGCACACCGCCGGACCCGCGCAGGCTGCCCCGCCAGTTGATGCCGGGCCCCAGTACGGAGGTGACCCGTTCAATGGCGGCAGACCCGGTCTGTCCCGATGAATTGGTGTTGTTATTGTTGTTCTGCCGTCTGAACATAATAGACCTTAGACATTAGACATTAGACTTTGCTGAGTCAGGGAGTAATTTCCCTCTGAATCAATTTAGAACCGGATGTAACCATTCTCTCTGATTGAAGGAAACAATGACTAATCCCCTTTGAGTCTTGTGAACAGTTCCGAGTCGCGATTATCGCGACACGAAACCGTCCCTTAATATCCAATAATCTGTGCTTCATAAAAAATTCTTAACCGTCGCGAAGCGACACCTTAATTATTCACTATTCACTATTCACTATTCAATAATTTCTTATGCCATCTTCCTGTACTGCCGGCCCGGCTCGATCCCGGATTTTCCCGAAAACGGCGGCCAGACGGTCCCCGCGTAGACCCTGCCGTCAGCAGGAACATCACCTTTCACTGTGGCACCGTTCCCGACCCGTGCTCGGCTGCCGACAGTCAGCCCGAGGTTGACAGTTGCACCCATGCCGATTTGGGCATAGTCCTCTACGGTTACCTCACCGGCAAGCAGAGCACCGGGAGACAGGTTGACACATTGACCGATTTTTCCGTCATGGGAAATAATTACACCGGCATTGATGAGGGTGCCGAAGCCGACCGTACTTTCCGAGCTGATATAACTCTGTGCCAGGACCTGGATCCCATCCGCAAGGGTCACCGTATCTTCGACAAAAGCCGCCGGGTGAATGAGCGTGGGAAAGCGGAAGCCCTGTTCCTGCAGCCGCCGGAAGATATTCAGGCGTACGGCATAGTTTCCGATGCCTCCCACCGCATTGACTGCAGCTTCGATGCCGTCTGCCCGGACTTCGGGGAGTTTTTCCGCTCCGCCCAAAACCTGTACACCGGAAACCAATGTACCCGCGGCGACGCCGTCATCGATGATGCCGCTGATTTCCCAGCCCAGCAGCCGCAGCAGTGAGATCACGGTCTTCGCATGACCGCCCGCTCCGTAAATGATGATTCTTTTCTCCATGCTATTATTTTAGTCCGAAATTGCGTTCCCGTCAAATAAGGGGAAGATGGTGCTGATTCTCTTTTAAATTGTCGAGGGCACCCCGGAGAAGGATGCCCTCATGACAATGGTTAGAAATTCGTTCTTGGAGAGAGAACGAAACGAAACATAGATACCCTGCGCCGACGTAAGGAGAGAGAGAGTTTTCGGCGCAACTATGTTTTCTACAAAGTTAGTCGCTTTCTCGACACGCCGAGTCCGTTGGCGTAATCGTAGAGATCCTCTACGGTGCCGTTGAACGCGTTCATGTCAAGACCTTTTGACTCGACCCCGAAGGCAAGCCCGTCACCGGTGGATTTGTACTGCCAAATCCGCCAGTCGGACCAGACACCGTGTTTCGGACGGTGGGCCTTCAGATTGTACCAGGCGATCCACAATTCCATTTTTTTCACCAGTTCCGTCAGCGGGTCGAGGTGCATGATGCCGGCAAGATTGGTGTAAAGCATGGGATAAAAACCCAAAATCGTTTTTACTTTGTCCGCAAACTGGCGGACGATCTTGTCGGACTGATCATGGCCGGGATAATCCGGATAACCGGCAACGCCGGGGCTTTCAAAGTCCAGTGCGGGGAGCAGTTCCCCCGGGTCGTCGGCAAGCAGATTGGCGAAGTATTCGGCCTGGTGCTTCGGTGAGTCGGAGCCGTCGCGCATGTCGTAGAAGTGATATGCTCCGCGCAGCAGTCCGGCGGCTTTGGCCCCTTCCCAGTTGGTTCGGAAGGATTTGTCTTCCCAGACGTTTTGGCTCGCTTTGATGTAAACAAAGGCGGCACCGGCTTTTTTCATTTTTTCAAAATCCGGATTCCCCTGCCAAAAGCTGATATCCACTCCTAACGCCCGTAATCTGCTCATTCTTTTTGTACCCTGATTTATATAGTAGCAATTAGTATGCCAACTTTTTTCTTTTAACGAAATTCGTTTATAATTCGTTCCTGAATTTTTTCAATTCTCTCTTTTATCTGTATAAAGTATCAATATTCGTGCCAATTAAAAAAAGAGTGGCAGCTGCTTTCACGCAGTTTGCTCACTCTTTCGTAAAGTGTATTTTCGATTTTACCTATGCTGCGGCTGCAACAAAGATTATTTCATCAACGGCATCTGAAATCGAATCATGCAATTGTTCTTCAGGGTATTTATCCAAAGCTTCTCGAAACCCGGTTTTATCGATAATATACGCTACTTCATCTTCAGTATATCCTCGTTCCAACATTTCCTCAAATACCCGGTTCGAATACCATTCTGATATTTCCTTTAGATTTTTGTCCATATTTTCCCCCCCTATTAGCATTGACCGTAATACAGTACATGTGCAAATCGCGTTGAAAAATTTGTATGCAGAGCATATTGCATGGGATACTTTGGATTTAGACATGATAAAGAATCATTTTATTCCTTTCTGATTTTTATATAATGTGTCTGAACTGTAAATATAAATCTATTATAGCAGAAATCACACTTCACGGAGTATAATTTTAAATTGAACAAAAAAGGAGCGGGCAATGGATGCAAAGGAAAAAGCCGGGGTCGTTTATGATCGATTGATGGAACACTGGGGGATGCCCGACTGGAACACGCTGCCGGCGATCGATGAGCTGGTCAACACCATTATTTCCCAGAACACCAATGACCGTAACCGGGATATCGCCTTCGCAAAGCTCAAAGAAACCTATCCGACCTGGGATGAAGTCCGGGAAGCTCCGACGGAAAATGTGATCGAGTGCATCCGCAATGCCGGCCTCGCCAACCAGAAAGCCCCCCGCATCCAAAAAGTCCTGCGGGCTGTCTCCGGGGCTGCGCCTGATTATGATCTTTCTTTCCTGAAAGAAAAGTCTCCGGAAGAAGCGCGGGAATGGCTGACCTCTTTTGAAGGGGTCGGATTGAAGACAGCTTCCATCGTGATGGTCTTCTCGCTGGGAATGCCGGCTTTTCCTGTGGATACCCACATCTACCGCATCACCGGCAGGCTGGGACTGCGTCCGGCGAAGATGGACGTCAATCAGACGCATCTGCTGATGCTGGAGCTCTTTGATCCGGCTGTCTACGGCCCCGCGCATGTGAACCTGATCCTGCTCGGGCGGCGGCTCTGCGATGCCCGGAAACCCAGATGTACGGAATGTTTTCTTTCAGATATTTGTGATTACAATAACAAACAGTAAGAAACCATAAACGATTCAGCAGGGACATTGGGAACTGTCCCAAGCAATTCTGAATATGAAGCACACGGGGACGGTTTCGCTGCTGCCGCAAAGCCGGCACTGCGGAACCGTCCACATGTTGCGCCAATAATGTGTGAATAGCTTTCTATATTCAGAATTCCTGAATCGTCCCCAAGTGTCCCTGCTGAATCGTTACGAAATCATTATGAATTCTTCATGATGACGGATTCGACGGTGTTGGCCAGGTCTTCGATGTCATCCATGACCGTTTCCAGGCAGGCATAGATTTCCTTTTTCGCCATCAGCACCTTCGGGTCGCTTTCTTCGACAAAGAGGGAATGCATCCCTTCCCGATAGATCTTGTCGCCATCTTCCTCATGCTTGTTGATCTCGATGATGATCGGACCGAGTGAATTGTCCTTCTTGAAGTTCTCGAATTTCTTCAGCAGTTCCTGAAGCAAATCACAGCTTTTTTCGATCAGGTCCATATATTTCAGCATCACATCATCCGCCTCTTTCACATCATATTCGTAGCAGGTGATCATGATGTCTTCTATGCAGTCGGTCAGGTCATCCAGTTCCTTGGCCATCAGGACGATATCTTCCCGTTCCAGCGGGGCAATAAATTCCTTGATCAGGTGCTCCATGATGTCATGCTGCACCTGGTCGGCGGCATGTTCGATGCCGTGTAGCTCGATCAGGTTATCCTTGACTTCGTCGTGTTTGAAATTCCGCAGAAGCTCTGCGGTCCGTTTGGAAAGTTCACAGCTGAAGCCGCACTGGGCAATAAAGCTGTCAAAATAATAAGCATCCCGTTTGTTTTTTCCGATCATATTTTAAACCTCATTTCTAAGAAAACGCTGATTAATCCAACATGCCTCAAGAGGCGCCACGATAAATGTATTTCCTGCGATGTGTCACGGGGACGGTTCCTTCCGTCACCATGAGGTGACTACAGGCAACCGGCCCCATGACACAGGTGAAATACACAGTAAATATGTGCCAACGGGGCCGGTTGCTCCGAAAGGTGCTGGCTTCGCCAAATTGATGCGGAGCAACCAGCTTCGCCCTGTAGTCACCGCATAGTGACGGAAGGAACCGTCCCCAATGGCATGTTAATCAGTGTTTCCCTAAGCAGGGACGGGTCTCGTAGTGTCCCATTAATTAGTGTCTCCTTAAAAAATTCCCATAAAAAGCTTCGCCATCAGGAAGCCGATCAGGCCGGCCCCCGGGAAGGTCAGCACCCAGGTCAGGATCATCTCCTTGACGATCCCCCAGTTTACCGAAGAAAGCCGTTTGGCTGCACCGACCCCCATCACGGCTGTGGTCTTACACTGGGTGGTGCTCACCGGCAGACTCATCAGGGTGGAGATCAGCAGGCAGATGGCCCCGGAGGCATCCGCGCAGAATCCCTGATAAGGCTCCAGCTTGACCATGTCCATGCCCACCGCCTTGATGATGCGGTAACCACCGATGGAGGTGCCGAGCCCCATGGTGATGGAACAGAGCAGCATCAGCCAGAGGGGGATGGAAAAGCTCTCGACGTTCGGATTCCCTTTTGCCAGAAAAGCTCCCAGCATAAAGACACCGATGAACTTCTGTCCGTCCTGTGCGCCATGCATAAAGGCCATGGCAGCACCGCCGCAGATCTGCGCCCGGCGAAAGAAGGTCTGGGTTTTTTGCCGTTCGACTTCCCGGAAAGCTTCCGTGACCAGCTTGGCGATCACATAGCCGATGCCAAAGCCAAGCACTGAAGAAAGTACCAGGCCGTAGAGCACCTTCACCCATTCCGAACCGTTGACCGCACGGAAGCTGCCGTGCAAGGCGATCGCGGCACCGGTGATGCCGGCGATCAATGCATGGCTCTCACTGGTGGGAATGCCGAAGAACCAGGCTGCTACAGCCCAGGTGACGATCGCCACCATGGCAGCACAAAGGGCCACCAGCGCGTCATGGGCGTCACCGCCGAAGTCCACCATGTTATAAATGGTTTCCGCGACTTTGGCGTTGAAGGCAGTCATTACCACCACCCCGAGAAAATCACACACAGCCGCCATCAGGATGGCTTTGCGCGGGTGCATCGCCCGGGTGGAAACACAGGAGGCGATAGCGTTCGGGGAATCTGTCCAGCCGTTCACAAAAATCACACCCAGCGTGAGCAGGACCGTGATCGTGAAGGGCAGATTCGTGGTGAATTGCGTTATAAAATCAGAAAAAGTTATTGTCATAATGGCTCTCTATAATAATATTTTATAAGTTCATAAAAATATTGATATCAACTATTGAAATCATTATAATGCCGATTCTTTTGATTCTGTGGGAGACTGAAAAATTTCCATACAAAATCAGCTTACCATTTACTGATAATAATATGAGAGTTCTGAAAACGGAAAATTAACCGCACATTATTGGCGCAACAGGTGGACGGTTCCGCAGTGCCGGCTTCGCGGCAGCAGCGAAACCGTCCCCGTGTGCTTCATATTCAGAATTGCTGATAATGATATTTTTCCTATTGACAAAAACAGGCAAATGCTGGCATAATATAGCTTATACAGGAATTTCTTCTGATAAAGTATCAGCGGGTCAGTATTGATCGGCAGTATAGATTTTACGGACCGGTATTATGGCAGTTGCAGATAAAAAACAGACACAGGAACCCGGGCAGGAGGAACAGCTCCGTCCGGAGGAAGAGCTTGTCCCGCAACAGGCTGTTTTCGTCCTGCCGAACAGCGTGCTGGCTTCCATGCCCACACCGCCTCCCCCGCCCGGGACGCCCAACAGCGTGATGCGGGAGATGCTGGAAGAACGGGGAGATCCCGCAGAAGCAGAAGCAAACCGGCTCTCTGCGGGAATCACGAGGGGAACACCCAATTCGGTGCGCAGAGAAATGGGAAGCCGGCTGAACGCTGATTTCTCTTCCGTACATTTTCACGAGGGATCGGAAAGCGTCCGACAGAATGAGTCCATGGGCTCCCTGGCCTATACCCGGGGCAGCGATGTTTACTTTGGGAGAGGCGGATTTAACCCAATGATCGCCGCCCATGAGCTGGTTCATACCGTCCAGCAGCGTGCCGTCCCCGGTCACGTCAGTCAGTCCGTCGCCTTTGGTACGGTGCAGATGTGGAAACTTCGCAGCTCTCTCATAGAGAAATTCAAGAGTCTGAGACGAAGTAAATCAACTCCTTTGCTCGGTGATTTTGCTCCTCCCCCGCAGGCGGTTTTCAATAGGTCGGATGATGCTCCCTTTGACAGTGTTGCGGAAGATTATGAAGCTCCCCCGCCGTCACTGACAGGAACGCAGAATATAGAAAACCAGATTCCGTCAAGGACTGTTTCGGAACCGCTTCCCGAGACTCAGCCAGCAGAGGTAGATCCTGAGGAACCTGTTGTACTCAAACCGACCCCGGTGAAAGCGGATATTACCGGCGGAAACGCAGACTCTTCGTCCCCCACGCCGGAATTAGAAAAGACTCCAAGCACGGATATTGATGAGGATGAGAGTGAGAGTGAGAGTGATTCTCCTTCACCGGCACCGGCGGGAAGGGCAGAAGATCTTCCCGATCATATGGAATTCCAAAGCGAAGGGAACTGGTATGGTTTGTCCCGGGGAGGAACATTTACTACGACCGTACCACGCCGAGCTGACGGTCAGCATGTCTCTTTCAGCTCAAAATATGCCATGTATTATGCCATTACCTCCGCCGGGGAGATAGAAGTCTATGCAGGCGGTGAATGGAGAAAGGCAAGACCGGTCAGACCGGCCAGTCCGGTGGGCAGTTCTACCATGGTCGGAAGAAGTAACTCCGCAGCAACCGAGGATTTGACCCCGGCAGATATTGACGAGATCGAAGACGATGATACTCCGGTCCTGACCTCCTCTCCGCACAATGATACGGATGCCGGCGGTGCCAACCTGCCGAATGCCACCCGTATATTCGGTACCGGCCGCAGATGGCGGATGTCCCGGACAGCCTTAACCGATGAGCAGATCGATGGCATGGTGGCCTATTTCAAAGAATATGAAAGAACGCACCGTCACAGGGATTTTCCGACTTCACCGAAGATCGTTTCGGGACCGATACAGAGTGCCTTGCAGGCTGCCAGTGACGCTGCGGGAAGCTCGCTGAGCGGCAGTCCACAGGCAGATGACCTGGCTTCTCCCACCGGAACTCCGGTCCTTTCCACATCACCAATGCCGGATTCAGAAAGTCCGGCCCCAAATCCCGATATGGATGACCAACAGGTACCCGGTGTACTGCCTTATGGCGATTATCACGCTCAGGGCGGTGGCTGGAAAACCAGCAAAACACATACCGGCAATGCCGTTGCGGCACAAAATGTGGGCATGGCGGTCAACGCTTTCGGCAGGCAGGGTGTTTTGCTGAACAATTACAAATATCATGTTTCCTCGGATGCGAAGGATAATCTCCCCATCTGGGACGAGAGCAAATGGAAACTGCCCACGAGCGATAAACCTTCCAAAGACAGCAGCGGAAATATTGTAAGCCGGGGCGATTATGATCCTTATGTAAACTATGTCGCTCCGATCGCCGGAACAGCCCTGGGCCTTTACGGAGCAGGCACCGGTATAGCGAATATGGTCCATGGGGTCCATGACACTATCCGGCATGCTCAGAATGTTGAAGCCGGGGCAAGCCGCTGGGATGCCGCCCAGGCCGGGATCGACACCATCGGGGCTGCCGCCTCAACCATGTCCAGTATCTGGGGTACCGTCCAGAACATCGGGAACATCGGAAGTGCGGCCACATCTACCTTCGGGGAGGCGGTCAACGCGATTCCCGGGCTGGGCATCGTTACGGGAGCGGCGAGCGCGATCACCGGGACCTCACAGGCGATCCGGGGCAGGGCCACCAGAAGCGAACTCAATGCGGCGGGTGAAGAACTGGATCGGATCGCTGCACTGCAGCAGCAGAGTGGAAATCCCGCGCCTGCTCCGGCTCCGGGACAGCTGACGGATCAGCAAAAACTGGAGGCCATTATGAAGCAGGGCCATCAGACCGCGGTCTATAACATGTGGAGCGGCGGGATGAAAGCTGCCGCAGGCGGTCTTACAGCTGCCGCGGGGATCTCCTCGCTGGTCGGCGCAGCGCCGGTAGCTGCGGGGATCCAGGCGGTTACAGCTGTTTTGAATGTAGTGAGATTTACCTTCGAACGGGTCTATAAGGCTCGTATGCGCAATTCGATCGTTGGCGAAGAGTTTGACATCAACTGGAGTGAGGAAATGGATGATGTCCGCGATATGATCCAGGAGCATAATCCCAAATTTAACATCCGGGACAAGGATGTCCGCATGATCATCCTCAAAGCCCACGGTTCCACAGACACCACCCGGACAGCAGCATACAACACCATCAAGTTGAACCGTGCCCGCTACCTCATCAACACCGCCACAGATGCGAATAACGCCTTCCACAAGGTTGCGGAAATGGTCATCGAAGCCATGGGCGTTCACAAGAGAGGCGGAAATAATTATGCTGCCGGTGCGGACAGGCTGCTGGCGGAGAAATTGGGGTAAAATCAGTTAGCAATTGATAGTTGATAGTTGATAGTTGATAGTTGGTGGCAGGTGGTTGGTGGTAATAATTCCGATATTCTTGAATGTGCTTTACCGGCAGCTGCTAACTAACAACTACCAACTGCCAACGAACGACTGAAAGGAGTTCATATGGATATCAATGTATTTTTTAATGAATTAGAATCACTGCTGAAAAAAATGGAGTATGAGACCGCCACGCTGAAGGGGGAAGAAATCCAGCTGGGTGACACGCTGCGGGCGATGGTACCGGTGGATCAGGCGGGAAACCGGGTTCTTCTGGAAGTGATGGCCATTCCGTATACAGAGGACGCGCTCTTGCTTCAACTCTATTCAACCATGATTGCAGAGATCGGTCCCGGCTATGAGGCGCTGAAAGAAATGCTGCTGGACTGGAACCTGAGCTGCCCCCTCGGTGCCTTCGGTATCTACCGGCAGGGACGGCAGTTTTATCATAAATACAACTATCCGATGCCCGTGGATGGAGACCCGAAACAGATGGCAGCCGAAATCTTTTATATCATTCATCAGGTCATGGATGTCATCGGGCAGTATTTCCCGGATATCGTCAGGCTGTCGGGACATATGTAGTGGACAGTGGACATTGATCAAGGATCAAGTGAATCCTATGGATATGAGATGCGTGGAACCGGAAAAGGGAGCAGTATGAACCAATACTGTATTTTTCTTCTTTCCAGGAATGATGCATTATACAGCCATCAGTTAGGATGATGAGTGAAAATTGGGAAAGCTTGTTTGGCCTGCTCCGCAGCTTGATATCCTCGAAAAGGTCGGGAAGCCTGAACCGGCTGAGTCCGACACATTGATTGAAGAACCCGTCACAAAGGAATGAACCTATGAAAAAAACAACAATATTTTTGCTGGTTTTGTTGATCCTCTTGACTGCTGCCGCTGTGCAGGCAGATGATCTTGCCGACGTCATGCAGAACGGTGTTCTGCGGATGGGATCCTCGCCGGAGTATGTTCCGTTTGTCTTTTATGACGATAACGGAAACATGACAGGGATCGATATTGCGCTGATCGAGGAGGTCGGACGCCGGATGGGTGTTAATGTCCGGACGCTGGATATCGCTTTTGACGGACTGATCGACTCCCTTGAGATCGGGCAGGTCGACATCATCGGCCGGGGAATGTCCCGGACCCCTGAACGTCAGAAGCTGATCGGTTTTTCCCGCGTCTACTATAAAGGGGAAGCTCAATTCATCGCGCTTGCTTCCCTTCCCAAACCGGCTGCTGTGGAATACAGCAGCTTCAGCGGTATGAGGATCGGTGTCCAGAAGGCGACCAGCTTTGAACAATGGATCCGCGATAATCTCGTCAGCGGCGGATATGTTGACCTCAAAAATGTCTATCTTTATGCCAATGCGGTGGACCTGATGAAAGGTCTGGACCGCGGGGATGTGGATTTGGTGGTTCTCGATCAGGATGTCTATGAATCGCTTTATAAGTCCAGCGGAAATTATCAGGTGTTTTATGACGGATTCCTTGAAGAGAATTATGCTTTCGGGCTGCAGAAAGGCTCCACACTGACAGATGTCATCAACGGCCATCTCTCGGATATGATGAAGGATGGGTCTGCCCAGCAGATCGCGAACCGCTTCTTTGCGATGAATTACGCGGATGATGAAGTGATCACACATCCGACAGCCGTCCCGACTGCTGCACCGATCATCTATCCGACGCAGGCTCCGGCCCCGGCCGGCTGCATCAATTCCATGACCTTTGTTTCTGATGTGACCGTCACGGACGGGCATCAGGTACAGCCGGGAGAACAGTTCCGCAAAACCTGGCGGGTTTACAACAACGGAACCTGTGCCTGGACGCCGGCATATTCCTTTGTGTATGTTTCCGGTGATCAGATGAGCGGGAATAACATCAGTATTCCCACAACCGTTGCTATGGGGCAGACATTTGACCTTTCCGTTGACCTGATCGCTCCTTCAAATCCCGGTACCTATAAGGGCTATTGGCAGATGCGTGCCCCCACAGGCAATAATTTCGGTGAGACGATTTGGGTGAAGGTACGCGTACCGGGCAGCGAACCGCAGCCGGTTTATCCGACGCCGACTCCCGAAGAGGGTCAGCATGAGCATCCGATTGCCATCACTTCTTTCTACGCGGATTCGTATGAAGGCTATCCGGAAAATTGTGTGACGGTCTACTGGTCAACGAACGATGCTACCGGAGCGGAAATTCTCGTTGACGGTTCGTCTGTCTATCAATGGGATCCGGCAAACGGTTCCAGGACGCTCTGCGGTGAAGTCTCCGGTTTTGGTGTGCATCAGATTCAGCTGCACGCACTGAATGTGACGAATGATGCCTGGTCTTCTATTCAGTATAACACCATGAAGCACCCGACCGGGCTGATTACCCCGGAGCCGGAACCGGAAGAACATGCCACAGGTTTGATCATCCCCGATTAACGGACCCCGACGCGATGTTTCTCTTGTCGGATTTGCCGACCCCCAATGTCGTTTCGTTGATGTCGAACCTGCCGGCTCCCACCACAGTGGCGCTCATGCCTGATTTTTAACAGATGGTGAATTACCAGCGCTTGCTTACCTGCAAAGGCGGTGCACTCGTGGACTGCATTACCGTGCCATTAGGGCTCACCTGCCAAAATAAAGAATCTGAACTGAGCAGCTCACCCTACCATAACGCATTGAGGCACGGTCAGGCTGGATTCGCGTGATTTGTGGAGCGGTTTCGTCTAAATGCACATGGGGACGGTCTGTCTGCTGTCGCGCAGCCGGCACATAAGAACCGTCCCTGTGTGCGCTTTTTCTTTTCCAATCAGACGCACAAGTGGACGGTTCTTTCGTGTTGGCTTCGCAACAACGCAAAAACCGTCCCCAAGTGCTATTACCACAAAATCGAACGTTTGTCAAGTGTCAATGTTGTCTCTTGCAAGATTTAAAATTATGCTGTAAACTCCAATACGAAATACAAAATAAGGAGCGAGTAGCGGGAAAGGAGGAATGGACGGTATGGCACAGACGAACGATGAACTGCTGATTGCGGAAACGGATGAATTTCTGCGCGAAGCCGAAGCGTCACAGGCAGATGCGGAAAACGCACTGCCGTTTGAAACGCTGGATGAATATCTCGGCGACCCGACCGGGTTCGCCGATGTAACGGCGAAGCTGTTCAATAAAGTCAAAGCCGTCTTTGACCTGGCCGGTAAATATAACCGACATTCCTCCGAATACCTCAAGAGCCTTTCCCAATTGGAAAAGGGCATCAAATATCTCGGTGTCAGCTGCCTGCAGAAATTTGCATTGGAGAAGGAAAACCATGTTTTTCCGGAACTGGCTCAGCTGAACACCACCAATCTCTATACCATGGCAGTCCTCCATTTTAATAAGATCGATAAGGCACTTTCCGAATACATGGCTGAAAAGGGTGCCATGAATGACGGGCTGTTGGATATGGAATACCGCTACTATAACCTGATGGAGCGCATCCGTTCCACGGAAGTGAAAATCAACAATTACAATTACAAAAGTTTTTCCCGGCCTGAAGATTATAACCGGGTGATCCGCGGTCTGGCATTTTCGGATGAAAGCTGGAGCAAAAGCCAGCATAAGCATGATGAACCGATGCCCTTCCGGAATGCGCCGGCCTTTTCCTCTCCCCTCTTCAAAGACGGGGTCAGATCCCGAACTTGTGAGGGGTCTGATTCCGAAATTCCTGAAAATGAAGAAAGAACTCTTCCGAATGAAGAAGGAAGAAGGAAGAATGAAGAAGACGGGACAAATCAGAAATCAGAAATCAGAAATCAGAAATCTG
>CAYWGX010000022.1:0-21514 GCA_964457635.1 uncultured Leptolinea sp. | reverse complement strand
CTTGTATTTTCTTTCTTTTTTATTGGAATATTCCTAAGTAAATGACATTGTATCATGTGCGCCAAATTTTTCCAGGGATGCGCACACAGGGACGGTTTTTCTGCTGCCGCAAAGCCGGCACTGAAGAACCGTCCCATTGTTCGCCAAATTTTTCCAGGGATGCGCACACAGGGACGGTTCTCTTGTGCAGGCTGCGCTGCAACAAGAAAACCGTCCCCGAGTGCTCCGTCCTCATATGCTTTGTCCCGAGTGCTTCATGGTAAATAATTCTGAAATTTATTAATTCCCCCTTGACAGATTCTAATTTCTATATTAGAATATTGTTTAATATTATTTTAGAAGTTTTATTTCTTTCAGGAAGGAGGTGCGGAAAATGGCCGGTGCAGAGAAAACCCAAACGATGATGCCCATAAGACAAGCGCTCATGAATCCGGCAGGCGTTACGCCCGTTCACCGCGGGTTTCTTTCGAACATGAAAGCCGAAGAACTGCCGTTCGAAAATCTGGATGAATTCAGCACCTCCCCGCTCGATTTCGAACAAACCGCACTCCTGCTCTGGAATGACACGCAGATCATTTATCAGCACGCCTGTATTGAAAACCGTTTTTCCGAAAACTATCTGAAATACTGTAATCAGCTCGAAAAAAACATCAAGCGCGTCGGCTCGCTGTGTCTCTCCAAAGCTGTTCTCGAACAAAACGGACAGCAATTCCCGCAGCTCAGCAGCATGACCATCCCGGAACTGAGCGGTATGGTCTCTTTCCATCTGCAGAAATGCCATGCAGCCCTCGAAGGGCTCTACTGGGACAATAACTATCTCGGCATGTCCTATCTCAGCTGGGAATTCCGCTGGTTCGACCTGGCCAAACGGCTGAACGCCACCGAAGCGAAAATCAAAAAGATACACGCAGGTGAAATTAGGTATGAAGCCGGATTCAGCGGATCCGCTTGTCCGGACAAGACCATGACGGAGCCGGATTCTGAGCAGACAAAGGCAGACAAAAGCGGAGTCAGTCCCCTGAAGGCAACATCAGTGGTCTGCAACCCTGCGAGCCTGCGCATCAACGCCAATGCACTGCCGCTGGACGGTTCCATGGCTGGTCATCTGGTGCGTGCGGCAAAGAAACAGGCCCGGGAAGAAGAAAAGGCTCAGCGTGCAATGGAGCGGAAACGCAGTCAGGCCGAACGTCAATACAATGCCGGTTACCTCGATCTCTTTCAGCCACTGGATGAATTTGAAGCTTTTCCGCTGCTGAAAGAATTTATGAAAGACGGAGATGAAACTCCTTCAGCCGCAATAGACAGATATATCGACGATTGTGAAGAACCGGAAGTCAGAGAAAGCAAATCAGCGGAAAAACCTCCTGAACCGAAAGCGGAACAGAAAAAAACAGAAAGCAGCCCCGCGGAAAAGTCTCCTGGACCAAAAGCAGAACAGAAAAAATCAGGATGCAAGGTGAATAAGGAGCTTCCTCCGGGCGAGATCTCCGAAGCGGAAGCGCGGCAGATCCTGATCAAAGACGCGATGGAGCGCCGCGATCAGGAAGCGCTGATAGCCATTCCGCTGGAAAACACACGGGAGGTGCATGAACGCTGGGAACGCTATCGCGAAAAAATGGGAAAAGCGGCCCGTTCGCCGATTTCTCCCGGCCGGGCCGGTCCCTCCGCCGAGACCCGGAAGAAACTGCGCGCGAAGAGAAAGAAGAGATAGTTGGCAGTTGGCAGTTGGCAGTTGATAGTTGGTAGTTGATAGACGTAAGACATTGGAAAGCAGTCATTGCCGGAAATCTAATGTCTTACATCTAATGTCTAACGTCTTTTCTCATTTTAAGGTAAAATAGGATTACTTTTGGACAGATAGAACGGAGGATGGATGGTATGCGTGTATTGATCACCGGAGCAGCAGGTTTTCTCGGAAGCCATTTATGTGAATTGTTTTTGAGCAGAGGGCATCAGGTCGTGGGGATGGACAATTTCATCACCGGGCACGCCAGGAACCTTGCACACCTCGCATCCAATCCGGATTTTTCGTTTATACGTCATGATGTTTCGAATTTCATCTTCGTCCCGGGACATGTGGACGCGGTGCTGCATTTTGCCTCACCGGCCAGTCCGAACCCGGCATCTCCTTATGGCTATACGAACCTGCCGATCCAGACCATGAAAGCCGGAGCCCTGGGCACGCACAACGCACTGGGCGTCGCCCGGGCCAATAAGGCAAGATTCCTGCTGGCCTCCACCAGTGAAATTTACGGAGATCCGCAGGTTCATCCCCAGCGGGAGGACTATTGGGGCCATGTGGACCCCAACGGGGAACGCTCCGTTTATGATGAAGCCAAACGCTTTGCCGAAGCCCTGACCATGGCTTATCACCGCTTCCATGGCGTTGAAACCCGCATCGTCCGTATCTTTAACACCTATGGTCCGCGCATGGACCTGAATGACGGGCGGGTCGTTCCGAACTTCCTGAAGCAAGCGATCCGCCAGGAACCCTTGACAGTCTACGGAGATGGTCAGCAGACCCGCAGCTTCTGCTATGTCAGCGACCTGATCGAAGGCATCTACCGCCTTTTGATGTCCGATGAATGCAACCCGGTCAACATCGGCAACCCGACCGAAAACACCGTCATGGAACTGGCGGAAGAGATCAACCGCATCACCAACAACCCCGCCGGCATCATCGTGAAGAAAGAACTGCGGCTTGGTCACGATCCGCAGAGGCGCCGTCCCGATATCAACCGGGCGAAAACCATCCTTGGCTGGGAGCCGCAGGTAAGCCTGGCGGAAGGAATTAAAAACACGATTCCCTATTTCGAAGAGAGAATGAAGGAAGATGCTTAATTTTCTTAAAAACCCTGCGGAACGTACCCGTTTTCTGAAATTCTGCGTGGTCGGTGTCATCGGCTTTGTGGTCGATTTCGGCATCATGAATCTGATCCTGCACTTCACCGGCAATGCCAGGCTGGCTTCCACCGTGTCTTTCATCGCCGCGGTCATCAGCAACTTCATCTGGAACCGCTACTGGACTTATCCGGACTCGCGGGAAAAGCCCCTGATGCAGCAGCTCGGACAGTTCTTTTTGATCAATGTCATCGGGCTCGGGATCCGCTATCTGCTGTTCCTGACCATCGACCGGCCGATCATCACCCTTGCAGAGCGCATCCTGCCGGTTGATTTCTTCATTAAGCCGGACGTGGTTGGACATAACATCACCATGATCATCGCGGTCTTTATCGTGATGATGTGGAATTTCTTCGCCAACCGGCTCTGGACGTATAATGATGTGAAGTAAGGGGCAAGGAACAAGGAGCAAGGGAACAGGGAACAGAGAACAGGTTTTAGAGTTTAGGTAAAAGAATGGCAAATCCAAGAATTATCACAGGAAGCAGAAAAGGGATGCGGCTCAATGCCGTTCCGGGCGACAGCACACGTCCGGTGACCGACCGGGTCAAGGAGGCTGTCTTCAACATCATCGGGCCCGACATTGTTGACGCCTCCATGTTCGACCTGTTCGGGGGAACAGGCTCCATCGGGCTGGAAGCGCTGAGCCGGGGTGCCTCTTATGTCCGCTTCAGTGACGCCAACCGCAATGCCTATAACACCCTGGTTTCCAACATCAAATTGACCCGCTTCGAGAAACAGGCAAAAGCTTATTTCGGGGATATCTTCAACATCCTGCGAGGGATCCCGGACAGGGAATTCGAATATATTTATGTCGCCCCGCCGCAATACAAGGAAATGTGGAAACGCATCATGTTCTTGCTGGATAAAAACGACGGCTGGCTGACCGATGACGGATGGATCATCGTCCAAATCCACCCTATCGAACGGGAAGACCTGGAACTGGAAAGCTTTGAATTGTTTGACGAGCGGAAATACGGATCAACTACCCTGCTGTTTTACTGCAGGAAAGAGGAAGCCGCCGAACCGCAGCAGGAAGCATAAGCCGCCGTCTGTCTGAAAAAATCTGTCTCAGATGCCGGCAGCAGACACCTATCGGACCTGCCGGCTGTCAATTATCAGCCGAATATTTATCCGCGATTTCCCGCACCAGATAGGTAGGCCGTTCACTGGAACGCTCATACACCCGCGCCAGATATTCCCCGATGATTCCCAGCGTAAACAGCTGTACACCGGCGAAGATCGAAATAATAGACGCCAAAAAGGGAAATCCGGGCGTCGAACCAAGTGACAAGGTAACGATCAAAACGTAGATCAGAATTGCAAAGCCGAAAAGCATAAAGATAAAACCGATCAGGCTGGCAATACGCAGCGGAACCGTGCTGTATCCGGTCATGATCAGCAGACTGGCTTTCACCAGTCTTGCCAGGGAATAATTGGACTTGCCGATTTCCCGCTTGTCTTCTTCCACATAAACATGACTGAATTTTTTCGTCCCCCAGGTCAGGAGCGGATCAATATAGACTTCCGGGCTGCTGTAAGTAGCGAACGCATCCCGCAGATTGGTCCGAAACATGCGGAAAGCGCCCATCTCCCGGATGCGCATGCCCATGATTTTACCCAAAATAATCTTCGTCATCCTGGAACCGAGATTCCGCCACCAGGAATGAGGCATTTTCTTTGGTACGGCATAAACCACATCAAACCCTTTGTTGAATTCATCCAAAAGCAGCGGCAGCTGTTCCGGTGGGTGCTGAAGGTCATCATCCATCGTGATACAGATCTCATAACGGGCTGCCCGGATGCCGCACAGCGTCGCATTATGCTGTCCGTAATTTCGGGCAAGGTGCATAACCCGAATGATCTCCGGATGAGCCGTCTGCAATGACTTCAGGACGTTCCAACTGTCATCATCACTGCAGTCATCCACCAGTATGATCTCATAGGCAGCAAACAACTGCGGCAGTTCCTTCAGCAGCCGGTCCGTCAGCAGAATGATCGTATCAGCTCCGTTATATACCGGAATAATTACACTTGCATTTTGTTTTTCCAAAGCATCATTTTCCATAATCAGTTTCTGTCCATCGCGCAGCCGACACTGTTCATCGCAGCGATCAGCTCGTAGATATTCAAATCATCTTTCGGCGGATGATTTTCGATCCATGTGTGAATATAGGGGCAGAGGATCGGGTCTAGATACTTTCCCTCCGCATGGATCCGTTTGAACATGGCCATCGCATCGTCCCAGCGGTCTAAATTGATATAGGCCTCCGTGAAGACGAAATATTCCGAAGCTTCCCGTGCTTTTATTTTCGGCAGGACTTCATCTCCAATGGCAGCGATCTCTCCCCAATCTTCCGTCTGCCGGGCAAGATCAGCCTTCTGGAAATAATAACACCAATCCTGTTGGATCGGTTCCCGGAAGACTTCGTCAAACAGGAAAGTCTGGGTTTGTGATCCGGGGATAATAAATCTTTTCGGGTCGGATAAGGCCATGAAGGTCTTATAACTTGACGGGAAAATATTCAGATTTTTATGCTGTTCCGGGTCAATGATCCGCAGACAGGCCGGGGGCGCATAATGGAATACAACGACCTGGTCAACAGGAGCAGCAAACAAAGTTCCTCTGAAATCCTGGTAGATCGCCCCGTATGACTCATAATTCTCAACCGTATCAAAACGGGAAGTAAACATATTCAGGCTGTAGGGCAGAGAATCTGTATCCTGCTCCGGTTTCAGAGCCAGATTCACAAGGCCTGTCAGTGAATTATCGGATTCATATGTCAATGGATTGTCATCCGTCAGCAAAATCGTGTTCGGCTCCAATGCAGGAATACGGGTGACCAGCTGGGCAGCGAAGTCTTTCTGCATGTTCCAGTCTTTCCTGTAACTGTTCGCGTTCAGGATGTGTCCCCCGACAGCCATCGCCGCAAACAGGGAGAGGACAAGGATTTTTTGCCAGCGGGCACGCAAAAAGAAGAAGACCAGTCCGACGAGAAATATCGCACTGCCGAACATGAATGCAAGCAGGAAGCGATCATAGGGGTAGGATAAACGGACCGGCAGCGCGGTCACCCAATAGGGAAGTCCGGGACAGATCACCATAAACGCGCCCAATCCCATCGCAATCAGGCACCAGGTACGACTGTCAAACTTTTCATCATCAGCAGCAACGGCTTTCTTATTTTCCGGATGATAAAAGAAGCCTGCGGTCAATATAAAAACAAAACTCAGCAGCACCACTGTCCAAAACAGCTTGCCGGAAGCATTTTCAAAATCAACATGATTGGGGAAACTGACAAATTCAGTCCATGCGCCCCAGGTTGAGGTATAGGCATCTTCAATAATGCGGACAGCCAGGTCAAAAATCGTCTTCAATGGCTTTGCAGCGAATTGTTCCAACAAAACCGGCTGATAACTCGGGAATTGAAAGATGAACACCCGCCAAAACATAAAAACACCGAGCACACCGATGTAGGGAAGCCATTGAAGGATGACCTGCAGCACTTTTTTCCAAAAGGAAAGCTCACGAAAACCGGATTCCCGCGCGAGGTATATCCAGATCACCAATCCGCGGCTGATTTCCAAACCGATATAATATTCAGTCGATATCGTACAAAAAGTGAAAAGCAGCACCGAAGGAATGGTCCATAAGATCCATCCGCGTTTTGTTTGGCTCCCGATTGCCTTCAGCATCATGCCATATGAGAGAACATAAGCCAGCAGCATAAAGAAAGCATTCAGCCAGACATAAACAATGGGCATTTGTTTGAAACCGGGGTAAACAGCCAGAAGCAGGCTGATCCAGAAGACCTCTGTTTTCCGTTCAGGCCACAGCTGCCTGATCGTCCACCAGAAAGCGAGTGTGATCAGCCAGCGCAAAATCACCGTGATGACCTGCCATTCCAGCGGATGATTGCTCAATATGGATGCCGTCAGCTGATATAGATAGCCTAAAAAGGGTCTGTCGGAGTCAAATGCAGTTGAAAAGCCTTCTGCCCCTTTTGTGATTTTGAACCACAGCATCGGCCAATCATCCCAATAAAAACCCATTTGGGTGACCAGAGGAATATATGCAGCCAAGGTGAAAATCAGCAGCAGCCAGGGAACATGTTTTTCAGTGAGACGAAATCCTGTTTTCTTTTCGAGCTTATCGTTCATAATCAATCATTTCCGGACCGGATTTCCAACAAGGCCCGGAATTTCAAAAAAATACGCCTTCCTGTGTGTCTCCTTTTCAACATCCATACAACACACATATTTTCTGATTATGATTATAATAGACGCATGAAGAAGTCTGAGAAAAATCATTATTTTTTTTCCGATAAAGCCACCTGGAAACAGATTCTGGAAATCTTTTGCGGGTCCCGGCTGATATTGCTGCTGACAGCCTGGTTTTCCCCCTATTACCAGGGGAACGTCATTTATCAGCGCTATCTTGACAAAGGTTATTTTCTTTCTCCCAAATGGCTCATCGATATCTGGTGCCGATGGGACAGCGAATGGCAGCTTTCCATCGTTAAATGGGGATATGTCGCCTCGGAAGACCTCAGCGGTTCATACAGCAATCTGGCTTTTTTCCCGCTGTATCCCTATCTTATTAAATTCCTGACTCTCTGGATGCCGGAACGATTCCAAACCGAAAGCGTTTATCTGCTGGTCGGTCTGATCATCTCCAATATCAGTCTGCTCCTTGCCCTGTACGGTCTGGCGAAACTAACGGAAAAACTTTTTTCTGCCGGGACTGCCTCCCGGATAACCATGCTGATGCTGAGCCTTCCCTGTGCATTCTATTTCAGCGCCTTTTATGGGGAAAGTCTTTTTCTGTGCCTGATTATCTATACGCTTATCCTCGCTGAGTATGAGCAGTGGCACTGGAGTGCGCTGTGTGCTGCAGGTGCAGCGCTCTGCCGTCCGCATGGCGTTCTGATTCTGATCCCGGTTATCTATATTTATATGTCGAAGAGAAAATGGGACTTTCGAAAAATCGGAACTTTCTGGCTCTGGTATTTCCTGGTTCCGGCAGCTGTCTGCGGATTCTTTTTCGGATTATACCGCCTCACCGGAGACTTTTTTGCCTTTTTCAAAGCCCAGTCCTCCTGGGGACGCAGCCTGACCGATATTTCCGCATTTGCCGAATATTTCCAACCGCTGCATACCCGGCATAACCGTCCCACAACCATTGACCTTGTGATGATCATCACATCGCTGCTGCTCAGCATCCTGATGCTCATTCGTTCTCCTCATAAAGCCTATGGAGCCTATGCACTGGTCTGCACACTGGTGTTGATCGGCACAGGGAATCTGTTCTCAATGATGCGCTATACGGCGGTCAATTTTCCCGTCTGGATGTACCTGACCGATCTGTTGAAAAACAACAAAAAGTTGTTCGGCTTCCTGTGCGCGCTGTTTCTAACCCTGCAGGTGCTGCTATTCTGCGGATGGATCAACTACTATTGGATCGCTTGATGGAAATTCCTGACACATGAAAAAACAGTTGAGCCTGCTTCTTTTTCCCGTTATTCTATCCGCAATCCGGGCGATAGCACGGATATCCGGATTTCCTGCTGCACTGCATCTGACCGCAGCCCGTTTGCTTTTCATCCTGCTGACTGCGGGAAGCTGTGCGGCTTGGATCCTGTTTTTTTTCAGACGCGAGAGCATTCTCAATCGAAAGGGAAGTGCATCGCTCATCTTTCATTTCAGTCTTCTGCTAACAGCCATATCCGCAATATCCATTTTCGGTGTTCCATACCTGATGGAAAAAGAAGATTTCCTGTATACCATGGGGGCATTGCTCCGACAGGCTCAGCCTTTTCTGATATTCCTGGTCATATGCTGTATATGTACAATTTTGCTGATCATCTTCACGCTGAAAAGCAGCCGGACCTTCTCTGTTCAGGCACTGATCCTCGATAACACAAGAATACCGGAAGCGGTTATCTTGTTCCTGGCCTGCATTTCTGTATTCGGAGCATTCATACCGCTGCGGGATAATTATTATCCCTCACACGATTCCGCGATATTCACCTATTTCGGTCAGCAGATCCTCCGGGGAAAAATGCCCTATACAGAGCTTTGGGATCACAAACCGCCGCTCATTTTCTATTTTGACGCCCTCGGGCTGAAAATTGCCGGCGGCTCAATGGCCGGCATCTGGCTGCTCGAATTCATTCTTTTTTATCTTGGTTCATTGATCCTCCTGCACCTGCTGAAACAGCGCTTTCCGAAATGGCTCTCTGTCACTGTGCTGTCGTTGGGCATACTGCACTACGTCCGGGTACTTGATTTCGGAAATTATACCGAAGAGCTCTCGCTGTTTTTCGTGATCTGCGCTATTGGCCTCTATTTTTCCAAAAGAAAAGCAAATCCCGTTCTTTTCGGCCTCTTGAATGGTATCTTATGCGGATTGGCTTTCACGAGCAAGCAGAACACGATCGGCTGCTGGCTCGCTCTTTTCCTGCTAAGTCTGACAGGAGTACTGATTTCAGAAAAAAGAACCAGTACCGTCCAATATTACGCAAAATACTGGATATGCACCGGGATTGGGTTTTTCATCATCAATATCGGTTGGATCATCTATTTTTCCATGCATCATGCGCTTGAAGCCTATTGGGATGTTGCCTTTCGGTTCAACTTTATCTATTCAGAGAACAGCTCAGACAACCGGCTGGCCTGCGCATGGACGACACTGACATTTCTGTCTTCCGTCAGTCCCTTCCTTTTTCTCGGATTTCTCAGCTGGATGCCGGGATTTATCAGTTTTGTTAAATCAACAAAGGACTTTATCCGGAAAAAAGAACTTCCCGCCTGGGCTGTGTTGGCATTACCGATCGAACTGATTTTGGCTGGCCTTTCCGGAATGAATTATCAACATTACTTTATCCTCTGCATACCTCCCGTTATCGTTTTGCTGTGTCATGCACTGACTTGCCTAACCGACAGGCTTCTGCCGCAAAAATGGTATATCAAGCCCTGCGTTATGATCATACTCTGTCTCGCTTCCCTGCCGCTCATCCGCTGTTTCGATGAAAACTATATGCATCGAACCCCATCATCCTACACGAAGGTACGCGATTACGTTCTCAACGACACTGTGCCCGATCAATCCATTCTCGTATGGGGAAGCCGTACCGCTATATATGTGATGAGTGAGCGGTATGCACCCACGGCTTATTTTAATGAGCGCCCCCTTTATCTGTTCCCGGATGCCGTACAGGAAAAACAGTGGAATGAATTTCTTTCCGACCTGAAGCGTGACATCCCGCAGGTTATCATATATACCCATGACACAGCACTGCCGTTTATCAGCGAAGACGATTCAAAATGCACGATTCCGGCCAACACAGCTGGTTATGCCATGCCGGTTTATCAATTTTTCTGTGATCATTATCGTTATGAAACGACGATCAACCCGGAATTCAATGATGCCTGGGACATTTACCGCCGTAAATAAATAGATTTCCGTTCAAAAATGATATAATGGAGCCATGATCGACATACGCTTTGGAGACAATCTCGAAATACTGAAACAGATCGAATCAGAATCAATTGATTTGATTTATATTGACCCTCCTTTCAACACAGGGAAAACCCAGCGCAGGACATCTATCCGCACGGTTCAAAATGATGAAGGTGACCGCATCGGTTTCCAGGGAAAACATTACCTAACGGAAACAATCGGCGAAAAAAGCTATATCGATACCTTCGACAACTTTCTTGATTTTCTGGAACCACGGATGCTGGAAGCCTATCGTGTTCTGAAACCGCACGGCTCCCTGTATTTTCATATCGATTACCGTGAAGTGCATTACTGCAAAATCATGCTGGACCGGATATTCGGACGTGATTCCTTCCTCAACGAGATCATCTGGGCCTATGATTACGGCGCCCGTACAACGAAAAAATGGCCTGCCAAACATGACAACATTCTGTATTACGCCAAGGATCCGGAACATTACACCTTCAATTATGATGCGATTGACCGTATTCCATATATGGCGCCCGGTTTGGTCGGACCGGAAAAAGCGGCAAAAGGGAAAACTCCAACCGACACCTGGTGGCATACCATCGTTTCACCAACCGGGAAGGAAAAAACCGGCTATCCGACACAAAAACCGGAAGGAATCCTGCGCCGCATTATCTCCGCATCATCCAATCCCGGGGATCAGGTCCTGGACTTTTTTGCAGGCTCCGGCACCACCGGCGCAGTTTGTCAGGAACTGGGACGGGACTGCATCCTGATCGACAGCAATCCTCAGGCGATTGAAGTAATGAAGAAAAGGTTAGAAGAAAAATGTTATATCTGGTCGCAACCCCAATCGGAAATTTAGGAGATATCAGTCTGCGGGCACTGGAAACGCTCAAAGAAGTCGATATCGTCATCAGTGAAGACACCCGCAAGACCGGGATCCTGCTTCATCATTATGAAATCAAAAAACCGCTGATCTCCTTCCGGGAAGACAATGAGACCCGTGCACTGCCGAAGGTGATGGAGCACCTGCTGGCCGGTGAAAATGCAGCGATCGTGACGGATGCAGGTTCCCCTTCGATCTCCGACCCGGGGTTTATTCTGGTCAGGGAGGCGCTGTCCAATAACATTGAAATCACCGCTATTCCCGGCCCGACTGCCCTGATCACAGCGCTCACACTCTCCGGGCTCCCGGTTCATTCCTTCACATTCCGCGGGTTCACTCCCCGCAAATCCGGGCAGCGGCAGCATTTCTTTGAAGTCGACAAAGATTCTCCCCATACCCTGATCTTTTATGAAAGTCCGCACCGACTGCTGGCATTTTTGAAGGATGCACTGGCGGTTTACGGAGACAGATCCATCGCAGTCTGCAACGACCTCACCAAGAAATTTGAAACTATCGACAGAGGACGTATCTCTGACATGATCCGCAAATTCACAAATGAAGAACCCCGCGGAGAATACTGCATTGTCATCAATCCTGCCGGCAGCAAAGTCGAATTCGACCGGCTGTATGCAGCTGAGATTGATGATGAGGATGATGAGGAATGAACCGCTTCTTTATCGATCCGTCAAATATAACCGGGACAAGCATCGCGATACCGGAGGATATCTCCGCGCAGATCCGCAAGGTCCTGCGCCTGAAAGAGGGAACACGGGTTCAGTTTCTCGATAACCGGGGCTGGTTATACGAAAGTGAGCTCCATTATTCCGATACAAAAAACATAACAGCGGAAATTACGAAAAAACGCCCGGCGGAAGGGGAACCATCCTACCGCATAAGCCTTTATGTTGGTCTCACCCAGCGGGAAAAATTCGAGTGGATCCTGCAAAAATGCACGGAAGCCGGAGTCAGCCGGATCATTCCGATGATCACCGAACGGTCCCTGATTCGAAAAACTTCCGATGTTGAAGGAAAAGTGCCCCGCTGGGAAAAGATTCTCAAAGAGGCCGCTGAACAATGCGGAAGAGGTCTGATCCCGGAACTGTGCATTGCACTTTCTTTCCGGGATGCTGCGGAAAACGGCATAAAAGCGGATGCGGCTTTATTCTGCTGGGAAGATGAGAAACAGAAAACCCTGAGGGAGATCCTTGAGCCGCTGCACGGTTCATCTTCAAACATCTCGATCATGATCGGTCCTGAGGGAGGTTTTTCCGCAGAAGAAGCAGCACTGGCACGGGAAACCGGCTGGAGCGCAGTCACTCTTGGAAAACGGATCTACAGAATGGAGACCGCCGCCATCGCTTCCGTGATACTGACCCTTTACGAATTGGAAAGGTAAATGATGAACATCAGAACCGCCGAAGAAAAAGATATAGACAGAATACTGGACCTGCTTTCCCAGGTTTTGGAGATCCATGCCGCGATCCGTCCGGATTATTTCATTCCCGGAACCACAAAATATTCCCGTGAAGAACTGAATACCATGCTGAAAGAAGAATCCAGGCTGATTTACGTTGCAGCCGATGAAAATGACTCCGTTATGGGTTATGCATTTTGTGAGATCCGCAATCAGCCGAACAGGGATAACATGGTCCCGTTCCGATCTGTTCATATTGATGACTTGTGTGTCGATAAACAGATCCGAGGGAAACACTTCGGGCAGGCGCTCTTCCATCATGTCTGTCTGAAAGCCAAAGAACTGGGCTGTTACGAGATCACTCTGAACGTGTGGGAAGGCAATGACAGCGCCAGAATGTTTTATGAACACCAGGGGTTCAAACCGCGTTCCACAACCTTGGAATATATATTGGATTGATCCATCGAACAGAGTATTCCCGCAATGAAGCTCTTCCGGAAAAATTGGCATTTGATCATATCAGGCCTGCTGGGGATCCTGATGTTTCTTGCCATTTTCGGCATCGAACCACTGCGTTACAGCGGCATCGGCTGGACACAGCACGGGTTTGGCGGATCGGACATCACCCAGCATCAAATCGGCTGGATGTTTTACCGCAATTCTCCATGGACATTCCCGCTCTGCAAAGCCCTTTTTCTCGGTTATCCGGAAGGCACCCCGATCTCTTATACGGATTCCATCCCGCTGGCAGCACTGTTCTTCAAGCTCCTCTCTCCCCTGCTCCCGGAGAATTTCCAATATTTTGGTTTATATACCTGCCTTTGTTTTATGCTGCAGGGCATTTTTTCTGCCGCATTAGTGTTTCTGCTCACACAAAACAGACCATATTCCCTGACGGGCAGCATGATCTTTGTCACAGCAAGCTGCTTTTTGGAACGCTGCTTCCGTCATACAGCTCTGTCATCACACTGGCTCCTGCTGGCCGCGCTGCTGCTTTATCTGGTACGGAAAAGACAGTCACAAAAGAATTATTACATTCTGATCGGCTTATTGTTCTGTACCTCACTTGGCATCCATCCCTACCTTTTCGCAATGGTTTTTGCTGTTTTGACCCTTTCGGAAGTCGAAATCTTACTTGCCAAACCCAGACAAAGAAAACAAACCATATGGTTCCCTGTTTGTATTGTACTCAGCCTGGCATTCGGCTATATTCTTGGCATATTCGGCACAGAGGTCTCACCGGCGAGCGGATACGGGATGTACAGCCTGAACCTGAATGCCCTCTTCAATCCTTATTCTGCCCATCACCGCATCTGGTCTGGATTTCTTCAAAATCGGGAACAGTTCCCTGCTCAGGGTGACGGTATGTATTACATTGGCCTGCCGCTGCTGATACTCATAGTCATATCTCTGTTGAGCCAAATCGCCCTGCACGCTCGTTCTTTCCTGAGCTTACTTCGAAAATACGCCGGGCTCGTCCTTCTTCTCGCAGCCTTTACGATTTTTGCCGTTTCCAACGTGATCACCTTCGACAGGCAGATCCTGCATGTGGTTCCGCTTCCGAATGTCATCACAGATGGCTTGAATGTTTTTCGTGCGTCTGCCAGATTTTTCTTCCTCCCATACTATTGTCTGATCCTGGCTACGCTTGTATGGCTGTATCGGATCATGAAGAACAGGCAGAGTCTCGCCATCATTTGCGGTCTGGTCACTGCCGTGCTTCAGATCACCGAGATACGCCCGGGGCTGCAGGATCTGCACCGCTTTTTCGAGACTCGCTATGACTACATCGGTCTGTCCGAAGATTGGACCAAACTGGCTGAGCGATACGACACGGCACGAACTTTTGACTGCCTGACAAACCAGTCACTGGCCTTCTGGCTGGCGAAAAATAACTTCCGTACAGACATGATGATCAGCGCACCGGTCCACATGGATGCCTACTGGCAGCGGACCGAAACAGAAAGGGAGAGACTTCGTGATGCGCTGGCAGCCGGAACCGAGACACTTTCCAATGACACCATCTATATCATATCAACAGAAACCGGTACAAACCGGAGTTTCTCGTCAGAGAGCGAACTCGAATCCTATATAGATTCCGTAAAAAAGGCTTACACCGGCAAAGCTGATTTGCTGTACCTCACCGACTGGGTACGGGACTATTGGGTCCTCTGTCCAAAACCATAAAACAACAGAGCTACTTCAGGATATCGCCTTTGATTTCATCAAGTCTCAGGCTGACGACCTGTGAAGTCGAATCTGCCGCCATGGTAATGCCGTAAATCACATTGGAAGCTTCGACTGTATTGCGGTTATGGGTAATCAGCAAGAATTGCGTATCCCGGCTCAGCTCCTTCAGCAAATCACAAAACCTGCCCACATTCGCTTCGTCCAGTGCGGCATCCACTTCATCCATCACACAGAAAGGTGTCGGGCTCACCCGCAGCAGGGAGAATATCAGGGCGACCGAGGTCAGGCTACGCTCACCGCCGGAAAGCAGGGAAAGCTCCTGCTCACGATGTCCCGGCAGCTTCGCTTCGATCTCGATTCCGGAACTGTTCACATCATTCGGATCCGTCAGCATCAGGCGCGCACTGCCGCCTCCGAACAGCCGAACAAACATTTGCCTGAATTCCCCCTGGACCTTGTCAAACGTGGAAAGGAAGGCATTTTCCATCATGCGGTCAAGTTCCGCGATGACCTGACGCAAGTCCGCATCAGCCTTTTTCAAATCTGCCATCTGCGTTTTGAGAAATTCATAGCGTTCAGAGGACTCTGCAAATTCCGTGATCGCTTCCGGATTGACAGCCCCCATCCGGCGAAGATGATTTTTCAGCCGCTGAATCTGCTCTTCAAGATTTTCACTGAGAATATCCACCTTCGGAAGTTCGGAAACCATCTCTCCAAGCGGCAGAATGTTCTGCCCTTCAATGTTTTCGTCATACATAAAATTGACCATACCGAGGTCATCTTCGATCCGCTTTTTCAGTGATTCCAGACGATCATCATGACGTGTCACCTCCACCTGTGCCTGTGCAAGCATCCTCTCCGAAGAGACTACCATCTGCTGCCGTTCCTGGAAGGTCTTCTGATCCGCATGAAGCTGATCTTCGGCATTTTTCAGTTCGGTTTCAATAGGAGATGTATCCTCAATAATCGAGGCAGAAAGCTGATTTTCCGAGTCGATTTTCTCTTTCAATGCTTCGATCTGCTCATCCAGCTCTGCTGCATTTTTTTCGCCGCTTTGGATACGCTCCGTGAGCTGGGCTTGTTTCCGCTGATTTTTTTCAGCCTCTACAGCATTTTCCCTGATGCGGGTCTCCGTTTCACTCACGGATTTTCGCAGTACAGCACAATTCACATTCCAATGCTGGACCTGGTCCTGCAGTTCATTCAGTTGGATCTTATTTATTTGGTCCTGCAGGCTGCGGATCTCACCCCGGAAGGTTTCTCTGCTGCCTTCCAGTTCCGTGATCTGTCCGTTTGCCTCTTCGATTTGTTTCCGGTTCGAGTCAATTTGAGATGATGCATCATTCAGGCGCTGACGCTGATAAACAGCCGCCTGCGTTTGTTTCTCTTTTTCAACTGTCAATTGGTTCAGTTTTTTCTGCAGCTCCGCACCGGAAGCCTGCAGCCGGTTTCGCTCAGTTTGTTTATTTTTCAACGTTTCGCGCAAACCGGCAATTGCTTTTTCCTGTGCAGAGATTTCTTCTGCGATTTCATGAGATTTTTTCGAGAGGTTCCGTATCCGTTCTCCCAGCTCACGGATCTCCCGCGTTCGGGAAAGCAGCTTCTGACGTCCTTCACTGCCGGAAATCGCAGAGCCGTCTGAGCGGAACAGGTCCCCGTTCATGGTCACGATGCGCTGTCCGGGTTTCAGCCAGTCACGCAGAGCCATCGCCTGCTCCCGGGTTTCAGCAAGCCACGTATCGGCCAGGATCCGTTCCATCAGCGGTTCCATTTCTTTCGGAAACCGGATAACTGAGATCAACGGCTTTACGCCGGGCAGTTCATTACTCTCTGAATCTGTTGCATCTATTCTCTCCATTTTTTCCGGCAGCAGCACAGCCCTGCCGCTCTGAGCGCTGTTCAAAAGGTCCATTGCGCGATCCCATTCAGCTATGTCCAGCAGCACCGCATCCAGTTCATCGCCCAAAGCAGCAGCAACCGAAACTTCATATTCTCCGGGAACTTCCAGGAGACTCTGCAGGGAGCGTACCTGCTGCGAAAGCAGGCCTTTCTCCGCACTTTGCGCCAGATACTGGGCACCGCGGTTCATACCGCTGAAGTGTTTTTCGGCATCATTCAGTACATCATATCTGGCATTAATCTTTGAAAGCTCGGCATCAAGGCTGTTTTTTTCTTTTCGCAGCTCCCGCTGTGCATTTTCATTGTCAGCAATATCTTTCTCAATGGCGGAGAGTTCCCCAATCAACGTTTTCAGCTTTTCTTCATTTTGACGCTGTGCATCAAAAATCTTTTCATTGTCCCGCTGAAAGGTCCGCAAACCTGTCTCCAGTCGTTCCAAGGTAATTTTTAAACCTGAGAGTGACTCCTCCAATTTGACAGTCCTCTCATCCAGGTCATCTCTGCGGGCTTTCAAACGGGTCAGACGGTTCTCCAGTTTATCCTGCTCATCACGTTTCGCACGCAGCACCGCCCGGAGATCATTGAGTTCCGTCATACGGCTGTTCAATTCTGCAGTATATGCAGCTTTCTGCCCGGAAGCATCCGCTTCCTCTGCGCGCAGCCCTTCCAGCATATTGTTCAATTCCTGCCCCCGGGAGGTGATCAGAGCCATTTCTTCGCTGAGCTGAGCTGCTTCATCCTGTCGGGAACGAACCTGAGCCAGGGCAGAATTTTTACGTTCATCGAGGATCGCATTTTCCCGGGTCAACTGTTCGATCCGTTTATGGATCTCAGCGGCTTTATTGTGCATATCAGAAAGCTGCAACCGCAAACCTTTGATTTCATCCTGCTTTTTGCGCAGGAGTCCGTCCAGGTTTTCAAACTGCTCCCGCACCTGATTGGTTCGTTTTTCCTGCTGAGCATAACGTTCGCGGACCACCAGCAGATCCTGCTGGGCATGATGCCAGTGATAACCGTACCATTCGCGCAGGAGATGCTTCAGCTCATCCGCTACATGCCCATATTCCGCAGCACGCTTCGCCTGACGCTCCAGTGAATGGACCCGTGGTTCCAGTTCCGAAAGGATATCATTGACCCGTTCCAGATTGTGCGCGGTTTCCTTGAGCCGAATCAGAGCCTCTTCCCTGCGTCCGCGAAACAGACCGATCCCGGCTGCCTCTTCAAAGAACCGTCTCCGATCTTCCGGCTTTGCGGAAAGTGCATTATCGATCAAGCCCTGCCCAATGATGGTATAAGTCCGTTCGGAAAGTCCGGACTGTGCCAGCATCTCATTGACGTCTTTCAGACGCACACGCTGACCGTTGATCAGGTATTCGTTCTGCCCGTCCCGATAAGCTCGCCGTGTGATGGCAACTTCAACATAGTCCATCGGCAGCCAGTGGTCCGAATTATCAAAAGTGATGGTGGCAGAGGCCATGCTCGCACGGGGTTTTTTATCCGAACCGGAAAAAATCATGTCCGTTGTACGGTGCCCGCGCAGGACCGTATAGGATTGTTCGCCCAGAACCCAGCGGATGGCATCGGAGATATTGGATTTTCCGGAGCCGTTTGGACCGACAATAGCAGTGATCGGCAGAGGAAATTCAAAAAAGACCTTATTTGCAAAGGTCTTATATCCCTGAAGTTCGATCGATTTCATCCGTGCCGGCATGTACCTGTTACCTTATCGGGACACTGCAGACAGTTCCCGGTCCCCCTGTTACCTTCTGTATCCTAAAACCTAAGGAAATACTGGTTTTTGGGACACTGCGGACAGTTCCCGATGTCTCACGTCTGGGACATACGGGTCCTATCCCCAATGTCCCTCTTTAATCAGCGTTTCCCTAACACCTGATTACGCAAACCCCAAATTTTCCAGCGCATTCTGTGCAGCTTGTTTAGCAGCATTCTGCTTGCTGGATCCCTGCCCGATTCCCAGGGCATTGTCACCGACACGCACCTCGATCTCATAGATTTTGGAGTGATCCGGTCCCAGCTCCCGCACTACTTCATAATGCGGGACCGGCATGTTTTTCGACTGCAAAATCTCCTGCAGGCGGCTCTTTGCATCATCATCCTTGTGATACATGATGATGTCATCGATAGCGCCTTCCATAAAAGGCATCACGAATTTTTGAACTGCTTCCAGCCCCTGATCCAGGTATAAAGCACCGACCAGTGCCTCAAATGCATCACAAAGCAATGCCGTTTTTGTCTTCCCGCTGGCGAGATACTCTCCCCGTCCCAGCCGCAGAGCCTGTCCGAGATCGATCTGCCGGGCAAATTCGGCCAGTGTTGTCGTCTGCACCAGTGCGGAACGATATTTCGAGAGATGGCCTTCTTTCATTTCCGGAAACTTGTTATAAAGCCAGGCGCCGATCATAAAGTCCAGTACCGCATCTCCCAGAAATTCCAGACGTTCATTGTCTTCGATCGCGTCCGGATGCTCGTTCAAAAAAGAACTGTGTGTCAGGGCACGGCACAGCAGCATATAATCATTAAATTTCAATCCAATTCGGTGCGCAAAATACTCCGGCATTTCATAATTCGGATACGCAGACATAGATAAACCTCTGTTTTCAGACAAGATCAGGGAATTTATTAGCTCGGGAATTTCTTCCGGAAGAGAAAACATTCCTGAACCAACAGAAATCTTGCATTTTGAATTATAACATATTTTGCTGTTTTGCTGTAACATCCTGCCAACTGACATCAGCTTAACAATTAACAGCCGGAATCCTCCGATACCGGCTATCCGGCCCCCTGGAAGCCTCCGGCTTCCGGCCCCTATTTCTTCTTTTTCTTCCGATTTTCCCGCAATGCCTTCCGCTTCTCCGGTGATGGACCCGAGCGCGGCCCTGCCTGAGCCCATCGGCCCCCGGCCTCCGGTCCCTGGTCCCTATCAGTCTGACCCACCTGAGCCCACTGACCCTCGTCCCCCGGTCCCTGACCTCTTTCTATTTGGCCCCCGGCCCCCGTTTCCCGGTCCCCGGAAACCGCCCGTTCCCTGGATAATTTCTCCAATTTCTCCGGTGAGGCGGGGAGGATGTAAGACGGCCGGTACATCGGACCGCGGGGACCGCCCCCTTGCGCCCGTTCAGCTTCCCGTTTTGCCTCACGTTCGGCTGCCCGGCACTCCTTTTCTTCCTCCCGTACCTGCTTTTTCACCACATTGGCAAAGGATTTTATGATCGGCAGGGAGGAGGCCCGCACGGCTGCACTCACCATGCGGTGGCTCATGTCCCGCTGCATCTTCGGTTCATCTTTATAGACCGTCTCACGCTTCAGGAGCGTTTCTACCTTGACTTCACCGCTTTTGATCCTGTTGATCTTTTCCTGGGTGGACTTCAGCCGTTCGGAAAGGGCCGCCCAGCGTAACAGCCAGGTGATGATTGACATTTCCTGCATGTGATCTTCTTTTTGGAAATCATTATATGCTCCGCAGCACTTGCGGAACTGCACCGAGACCATCTTGTAAAGCTCTTCGATGGTAACGCTGCTCAGGGCCGGGAATTCCTGCCCGCCCTGTTCTAAAACAACCTTGGTGATACACAGGCTGCCTATGTGCTTGATGTTTTTTTCCAGCTGCTGCATCAGCATGGGGTAGTAAGGAGAAAGGCGGTTGTAGCGGATGGCGGCGTGGTTAAGGTTGTTGAGCACGGTCCACAGAACTTTGGTGATCTCTTCGAATTCGATGGGGGCGCTGTTGTACATGCCCTCAGGCTCGAAGGGGAAGCCGAAGTCGTCGCAGAGGACCTGTTCGCCTTCCGGCTGCTGACCATTCCCGGCTCCCGAAGCCTGTGACGTATTGAGCGCATCGGCATCTTTCACCCGGTTCAGAAGCTGTTCCAGTTCCTGAGCTGAAAGTTCCGTCTGCAAAGCGGTTTCTCCCATCCCGTCTTTTCTCCTTTCTAATAATTTCTTCAAAAAATATAATTATCCTGTTCTCTATCTTTATAAGAATATTAGCACATCATTTTTATTATGTCAAGGGTTAATTTGAAAATTGGTGAAAACAGCGTCATTCGCCACAGGTGGCGAAGCTCCTGCCCCGAATTCAACAGGCGAAGCCCACTCCTTATGGAGCAGGTTTTTCTCTGTGCCGATAATTGTCACGTTCGAGCGGAGGCTTAACAGCACAGAGAGCCGCCCCCTTGTGCGTATTTTTTTCGGCAATTGAGCGCACATGATACGCCGATAATGTGTGGTTAATTTTCCAAATTCAGAATTCCTGCACTATTTTTGCAGGATAAATCTACCCATCACCCTCTGCTGCAGCTTATATGTATGGCCATGGCTCAGGTGTCCGCGATAGCTGACGATGCTGCGGGAAATATCTTCCGCCGATTTCTCCCCGGTTCGATACTGCTCTTTGAATTTCCGCAGTCTGCGTTTCCAGCGCTTCTTGTTGGATGTCCGCAGCCGACGAACCACCTTGCCGCTGTCGGTAAGGTAAAAACGGAAGCCCTGGAAATCCACTCCCTGTGAAATCGGGAAGATCTGCGTCTTTTGATTAAACTCCAGCTTCAGGGAACGGACGACTTCTTCCATTCCCCTGAGGACTTCCTGAAGAAATTTCTTATCCTCATAGACCAGGATCCCGTCATTCATATAGCGTACATAATGTTTGACGCGCATCTTCTCCTTGATGAACCTGTCCAGCGGATCCAGATAATACAGGGCAAACCACTGGCTCGTCTGGTTTCCCAGCGGC
>CAYWGX010000021.1:0-21796 GCA_964457635.1 uncultured Leptolinea sp. | reverse complement strand
GGAAACAAAATTTTGCAATGGCTCACCCTTGTCCTTTGTGTCGTGATGTCCGCCGGTGTCCTGGTCCAAACAGCCGGCGCCGCGGAACCCACAGGGAAATGCACCAACGCAGCCAATGAAGGCATTGAATATTTCACCCCCTGGGGTGTTCTGGCGAAAGATGCCCAAAAATGGCGGGCTGAACTTGATGTCACAGTGGAACCAACCGGATCCGGAAACGTTGTCGGGATGGAGCTTGAGATCGTCAACAGCAGCACCCGCTATCAGTGTACAGAGATTGGCAGCAGTCTCGGCAAAACCACTTTTTCCTGCAACTCCATGCCGAACAATTCGGTCATCAGCGGGGTTTATTTCCTTTATAAACCGACTGTCTCTGAAGGAACAGATATCACTTTCACGGTTACTGAAGCCTTTGAGCCTAAAGAAAAACTGTTCAGCACAGGAGCAAGCGTACAATTTCCGCCTTATCCCTGTGCCCGCAATCTGGACACAGCTGATTTTGTTGCCCCTACCGGCAGTGCCATCGTGTTCTATACAGGAAAAGATTGCTCCAGTACACCTCTCGAAATCGGTAAGCAATCTGTCACATTTCTTGAACAGAACGATCCCTTTGCAATGGTGAACATCCTCAGTACAACTACTACAGCTCTCAATGGCGGTAAAATAGAATTTGATGGAGATACCTATACAAGCGATGGCAGTCGTGTCATGATGGATGTAGACATTGATGCGCTATATAATTTCAATTACGATCTTGAATTGTTTTTCACCGCTTATGGTACAGGTACCGGAAGCGATAATGAAAAAGGTGTTTGGTACCATCACGAATGGGATTCAACAAACAAAAAATCTAAAGGACACATTACAAGTAAAGATTATACAATTACTATTAATGGGACATCTTATTCCGTGGAAGGTATAGATAAACTGGAAAACAAAGATCTTCCGCTCACTTTAACCGGAGGCAGGATCTCAAACCTTGCTACCACAGAGATAGACGGCTGGGGTAAGCCTGTATTTCCTCCGGATGCCGATCTTGACATCTTCTTCTGGTACGAAAACACCGAAGGGACGCTCGGATATGAAAACTCCATTTTCCACATTGAGCGCAATCTCAACATCCAGTTTTCTCCGGAATGTAAACAAACCGCCGCATCTCCGGCCCTTTATGACCCCTGCCAGGCGACCCGTCAGATGTTCTCAGCCTCTTTGCCGACCCCTCTGCCCATTACAAATTCAGATTATTTGTGCGTCGGAAACTTCGTCGGGAAGGACTCCGGGTCCGGCTGTAATACGGGTATGTTCAAAAATAGTACGGGTAAATCCACTGATAGTACCACACACGATTCTGACGCTGACCCTCAGTATGTTTACTTTGCAACACGAAAGTGTGTCAACGCCGCCTGCGACTGGGTCACCAGCACCAACGCATACGTGTATAGCGTGACGATCGCTGACGGCGGCGGTTCAAAGCGGGAACACGGGAACACCGAGGTCCGAACCGACATCTCGACCACCAGCCGGTTTAATGTCAGACTTTACTATAACGGTACCACCAATCCTTTCAAAATCAGCGGTGTTCGCCTGGTGGTCGACGAACCGGGTACCTATGTGATTTATCCTTTCGTAAGTTTTTCAGACCGCGGACAGACAGATCCAAAGCATTACCTGAAACACAACGATGGCTCAGATACATCCGGCCGGATCTACGTCACCGTCAATGACAAAGACCAGCTCACCACCTGCTCGTCCCCCGCAAACAACGGCTACTTCAAAGCGAACTGGAACGACTGCCTGGATTCCAGATTGACGCAGCTCCTCACCTTTGAACAGATACCGGGGAAGGAAGAAGCCTGGATCGAGAACCGCTCCAACAGCCCCGTTTATTTCCCCTACGTGCAGGAATGGTCCTACATCCCGCAGGAACTCCAGATCGCCAGCCTGACCTACAAAGCCACGGCGCTTTCCGACGCCGGTCAACCGGGCCTTGCCTGGTGCAATCCGGAAGGATGTTACGTACCGCCCTACACCAAGATCACCATCACCGGCGGTACATTCTATCTTGACAGCAGCCCCAAATATGATGAATACCGCGTCGCATACGCCCGCCGTGACACCTATAACATCGCGCACCTGTTCTTCAACGTTCACGTCAAGCAGTGCGACAAGAAGATCCCGAACACCGGGCTTTCGCTGCGCAGCCCGCTGAAGATCAATGAACGGCTCGATGCCGGCGCTCTCAACCCCTCCATCACGACCCGTAATTCCTTCCGCACGCCGCTGAACGTCAGCGCCAGGGTCGATGAGGCCACCAACTATGTCTTCACCGGCAATTCCCTGCGCATTCCGGCCATCGGTCTCGGTATGGAAACACCGCTCCCCATCGTCCATGTCTACTATGAAGACGGTTCCGACGGCATGAGATGGGACCTCTCCACCCTGGGCAATTACGTCGGTGAGCTGGAGGGCGGTTCCTACATCCCGTACGGCGGCAACTCCGTCCTGACCGGGCACTTCTGGTCCGGCGGTGTCTTCAAGAACCTGGAAAACCTGAATATGGAGGATGAGGTCATCATCTACGGCAATGACGGCGTCAAGTACATCTACAAGGTCGTACAGAAGTTCATCGCCCAGCCGGATGAGGTCTACGAGATGTTCCAGCAGGTGGGTGATCGCTCCCTCACCCTGGTGACCTGTGAAAATTACAATCTTGTCACCGATGAGTACGAACGCCGCTATATCGTCCGCGCAGTCCTGGAATCCCAGGAGCTCTACGAGGAAGGAATCTGGTAATAAAAAGGGTGAAAGTTGACCCTGAACCCTGCCCGGATACGGTCACCATAACATAATCAATTACAAAAAGAAATCAGACCCTCTTCATGGGTCTGATTTCCATATAATCACCCGAAGCACATTAGGGACGGTTTTTGCGTTGCTGCGAAGCCAACACGCAAGAACCGTCCCTTTGTGCGATTTTCCTCTGCAATTGAGCGCACAAGGGGACGGTTCTTCTTTGCCGGCTGCGCGGCAGCAGAAAAACCGTCCCCTTTGTGCTTCTTGGGAAAGGCAGCGGCACCTCATTTTCACCCTTCAGCTTTATATATTGGACTTTCTTTACGAATTTTTGCTGATTCCTCAATTTCATGCTATAATGGATTATTGGTAAAGAAGTAATCATGAAAGAGAGTTTCATGCGAAACATAAAGAAAGCAAATCACAACAAACGCAGGTGCGTGCGGATGGTCGGTTTTTTCCTGATGGCCATGTTCATCCTGCTGAACTCGGCCTGGTCATCGGACACCTCAGCGATCGCCTCTGACCTGGCGAAATGGCCCTCCGACCCGGGGAGTCAGGTCCAGACCAGCGGGAAGCTGCGCGCCGACCTGAGCAATGCCAGAGACGGATATTTTCTGGCCGCCCTCACAGGTCCCTCCAACCACAAAATGAAGATGCGTGTGCAGAAGGGCGATGTAACCCTGACCTATGACCTGAACCAGAAGGGCGACTATGAAGTGTTCCCGCTTCAGCTGGGCAGCGGTCATTACGATATATTACTATACGAAAACGTATCCGGTAAAAAATATTCCCAGGCGGGCTATCTCGGTCTGGACGTGACGCTGACCCGGGAAGACGCAGCCTTTTACTACCCGAACCAATATGTAGACTACGACATCGTCTCCAAGGCCGTTGCCAAGGCGGACGAGCTCTGCGCGGGCAAATCCAGCCTGGAGATTTATGAGATCCTCTGCGATTTCATGAAAACTTCCTTTGTTTATGACTATGTGAAAGCAGCTACCGTCAAAGCGGGGCAACTGCCCGATATCGACGGGAGTTATGACAAGAAAATGGGTGTCTGTCAGGACCTTTCGGCAATTTTCTGCTGTATGCTCCGGACACAGGGCATCCCGGCCAGACTCATCATCGGTTACGCGGATAAACAGTATCATGCCTGGACGGTGACGGAAATCAACGGGAAAGAATATTTCTTCGACCCGACCGCTGCTTTGAACGCTATCAGTTCGGTAAAAGACTATTCTGTCGAACGTTATTACTAACATTCGATATTATGATACCGGGGAAGGAACAGGATATCAAACAATGAGCAACAAGAACAATCAGAAAATTTCAGCAGCAGAGCTGAGCATTTTTTGCGGACAGGTGGCACTGATCCTGGAAGCAGGTCTGCCGCTTTACGACGGTATGGAAACCCTTGCCGGGGCGGACAACAATTCCGAAAATGCGGAGATGTTTCAGAAAGCCAGCGCCGGGGTCACCGAAACCGGCTCCCTCTATGAGGCACTGAAGGGTGACGACCGCTGGCCGGAATACATGGTGGAAATGGTGGGCATCGGGGAACGCTCCGGTCACCTGGAATCCATCATGCGCGGGCTGGAATCCTACTATGCCCGTGAGGACCGCATCCGTTCCTCCGTCGTCAGCGCAGTCACCTACCCGATTTTGCTTGCGGTGCTGCTGGCCGTGATCGTCCTGATCCTGTTATGGCGCGTTCTGCCGGTGTTCCGCCGCGTACTGGAAGGCATGGGCGTCGGGCTGAACGAGTCCGGTGCCACGCTGATCCACCTGGGTGAAGTCGTCGGCTGGATCGTGATGACATTGGTCGTTATCCTTGTCATCGCAGCCATCGCCGTTGTCATCCTGCTCCAGACGAAACATCGTGAAAAAGTGCTGAAGTTCCTGCAGCGCATCTTCCCGCCCATCGTCAGCCTCAACAACAAACTGACCGCCTCCCGTGTTTCCGGCGTGCTTTCCATGATGCTTTCCTCCGGTTTCCCGACCGATGAAGCGTTAGAGATGACCGAAAAAGTCCTCTCCGACCGTGACGCGGCCGACAAAGTGAAAGGCATCCGCAAGGGCCTGGAAGAAGGGAAATCTTTAGCTGATTCCATCGAAGAAGCGAAAATCTTCAGTGAACTGCATTGCCGCATGATCAAGATGGGCTCCGCCACCGGCCGTGAAGACCAGGTGCTCGGCAAGCTCTCCAACCTTTATGAAGAAGAAGTGGAAGAGGACATCACCCGTCTGGTCTCCATCATCGAACCGACCCTGGTCGCGCTGCTTTCCATCGTGATCGGTGCCGTGCTGCTGGCAGTGATCCTGCCGATGGCCGGGATCCTTTCCAGCCTCTAAGAAGGAAGCAACCGCATGAACCTAAGAGATATATTCAAAATTCTACTGGTTGCAGCGGCTCTGGTCCTGGCTGTTTTGCTGGTCGGGCGGATCTCCAATTCCCAGCAGGCGGCTGAAAGCGATATCGTGCGCCAGTCCATCAAGGATGCGGCCATCAACTGCTATGCCGTCGAGGGCGCCTATCCGAGTGACCTGGAGTACCTGCGCGAGAATTACATGCTGGCATACAATGAAGATCTTTACTTCGTGACCTACGAGTCCTTTTCGTCCAACCATATTCCCGACATTTACGTGACCGAGAGAGGAGCAAAGCTGAAGTAATGGGCAAAACCTCACATGCCATTTCCGGCGTATTTGTTTTCTTGCTGCTCGGTATCTTCGCGATCTTTTCCACCATCATGGTGGTCATGAGCGCGAAGGCTTATCGCGGTATGGTGGACAGCTCCGCCATGCATAACTCCGTCCGGGTCGCCTCTTCCTATATCCGCACCATGCTGCGCTCCAATGATGAAGCCGGCGTTCTGCGCATCGAGGATGTGGACGGCGTACAGACCATCACCATGGAAAATGACTGGGGCGATATCTACGTTACCCGCATTTATCTTTACAACGGGAAACTTCGGGAATGGTTTGCCATGGAGGAGATCCCCTTTGTGCCTGAAAACGGTGAATCTGTCTGCGACCTGGACACCATGAGTGCCGAGATCAAAGACGGGGTTTTGCACGTGATCGTTTCCGAGGGCGGTGCGCAGATGGAAATCGACTTTGCCCCGCGTTCGGTGGAGTACACAGGAGGTGAAGAATGAGATCCGGAAATGCTTTGCTGGTAGAGCTGCTGATCGTGGTCATGTTCTTCATGCTCACCACCACCGTACTGCTGGAAGTTTTTGCCAAAGCCAACACCTTCAGTGAACGCTCTGAACTGCTGACGATCTCCATGGTAGATGCCCAGAATGTCGCAGAACAGCTTTACGCGGCAGAAGACGCGGAAGATTATCTGAGTTCACATGGCTTTGAACAACAGGAGGAAGGCTGGGTCCTTTCCCAAAACGGCTATGAGATGACTGTCGTCATCAGCCCGGAAGCTGACGAGACCGGTGTCTTCCGCCGTCAGAGCGTACGTGTGACCGCGAACGGAGAAGAGCTTTATACCCTGCCCTGCTCCCGCTGGGAGGTGAAACCGTGAACCGAAAAAGTGCTATTTCTCTGGGGCCGGGTGCATCGTCCCTGATTTTGATTTTTGTCGTGCTGGCCATGGCCGTGCTGAGCATGCTTTCCCTGATGACCGCACGGAATGATTTGAAGTTCAGTGAACGCTCCTCCGCCGTTATCGCTTCAGCTTACAAGCTGAATGAAAGCGCGGAGATCCGCAAGGCGGAAGTCGACCGTCTGCTGGCCGGATGCGCAAAAGTGGCCGAAAGCGACGAAGAATACCTGGCAGCTATCGAAGCGGTACTGCCGGAAGACATGGAACTGTTTGAAAACGAGATCAGCTGGTCTGAATCGGACGGTGTCCGCATGCTGGACCTGGCTGTTCAGGTTCTGCCGCTAAGCGAAAATCAGCGCTCGGTCTGGACACGCCACAACCTGACGACTGAGACGGGAGACGACGAATGGGACTGGTAGAAATGCTTGAACAAGCCGTTAAAATGGGCGGCTCTGATATTTTCTTCATCCCGGGTGCTCCGGTCGAAGTCAAAGTCAACAATGACATGATCCCGCTGATGGAAGGCAGGCTGATGCCGGACAGTTCCAAGGAACTGGTCGGTGAGATGTACAACCTGGCAAGACGGAATTATGAGCTGCTGACCGAATACGGCGATGACGACTTTTCCTTCGCCATCGTCAACGTCAGCCGTTTCCGCTGCAACGCCTACCGCCAGCGCGGTACCGTTGCCGCAATATGCCGTATCATCAATTTTGAAATGCCGGACCCGGTGGAACGCCACATTCCGGACCAGGTGATGGAACTGGCGAAGCTGCGCAACGGCATGGTGCTGGTCACCGGACCTGCCGGCTCCGGGAAAAGTACGACACTCGCCTGCATCGTGGACCGCATCAATTCCACCCGCAGTGCGCACATCGTGACCATTGAAGACCCGATCGAATACCTGCACCGGCACAAGAAGAGCCTGGTGAGCCAGCGCGAGATCCCTCAGGATGCCTCCACATTCTACCGGGCACTGCGGGCCTCCCTGCGTCAGGCTCCGGATGTGATCATGCTCGGGGAAATGCGCGACCTGGAGACCATCCATACCGCGATCACGGCTGCCGAAACCGGCCACCTGCTGCTTTCATCCCTTCATACCATCGGCGCAGCCAAGACCATCGACCGCATCATCGACACCTTCCCGGCAGAACAGCAGACCCAGATCCGCGTCCAGCTCTCCATGGTGCTGAAGGCTGTCGTTTCTCAGCGTCTGGTCCCGACCGTCGACGGCAAACGGGAAGCTGTCTTTGAGCTGATGACCGTCAACAACGCCATCCAGAACCTGATCCGTGACGGACGCACTCACCAGATCGATAACGCCATTTACGGCGGTACCAGCAGGGACATGATCTCCATGGACAGCGAGCTGCAGCGCCTTTACCGCGCAGGACGCATCACAAAAGATATTGCCGTGGCCTACGCTGTCAATCCGGATACCTTGTCAAAGAGGCTCTGACAACCTGTATATTTCTAAGGAAGCGCTGATTCATGGGACATCGGGGACAGTCCGCAGTGTCCCAATAAAATCGAATTACTGTGTATTTCATCTGTGTCACGGGGCCGGTTGCTCCGAGAAGTGCTGGCTTCGCCAGATTGATGCGGAGCAACCAGCTTTGCCCTGTAGTCACTGCATGGGCGAAGCTCCTGCACCGAATCGAACGGCCGAAGGCCGCACCTTGCGGTGCAGGCATGGAGACAGAAGGAACCGTCCCCGAGACACATCACAGAAAATAAATTTATCATGAGGCCTCCTGAGGCATGTTGGATTAATCAGCGCTTCCCTAAGTCTCACTGCGCTGGAAACGGGGTAAAGCTCTTGAAAGCTATCTTATTCGCTAACACTGATTGGTACCTGTTCAATTTTCGGCTGGCATACGCCGAATTTCTGAAAGAAAAGGGCTGGGAAGTCTGCTTTCTCTCTCCGGATGGAGAGCATGCCGCAAAATTGGAGGAAGCAGGCTTCCGTCATATTGCTATTGAATTTTCCCGGAAAGGCATCAATCCGCTGAAGGAAAGCGAGACCGTCCGCCGCATCAAAGCGATTTATGCGCAGGAAAAACCGGATCTCGTCCACCATTTCACCATCAAATGCGACATTTACGGGTCGCTGGCTGCCAAAGAACTGGGCATCACTTCCATCGTCAATTCGATCACCGGCCTGGGCTATCTGTTTCTCTCCGACAAACCGCACGTGAAACTGGTCCGCGAAGTGGTCAAACGGCTCTACCGCAAGGCACTGCGCGATACAGAGGTGATCTTCGAAAACCCTGACGATCGGAAGCTCTTCCTGGATATGGGACTGACCGATGAAAGCAGCAGCCACATCGTTCTCGGAACCGGGATCGATACCGAAAAATTCATCCCCGTTCCCCCGCCGAATTCTGCTCCGCTGACGATCCTGCCCTCCCGCATGATCTGGGACAAAGGAGTGGGAGAATTTGTCGAGGCGGCCCGCATGATCCGGGAGAGCGGCATCAATGCCCGCTTTGCCTTGGTGGGAAACAATGACATCGGGAACCCGACCTGCATCCCCTTTGACAAGCTGACCCAATGGCAGAAAGAAGGAAACGTGGAGTGGTGGGGCTGGCAGGATGACGTGGCGACCGTAATTTCCATGAGCCATATTGTCTGCCTGCCATCTTATCGTGAGGGGCTGCCGAAGATCCTCATCGAAGCCGCTTCCTGCGGACGGCCCATCGTCACCACAGACGTACCCGGCTGCCGGGAAGTGGTCGAGGACGGCGTCAACGGCTTCCTGGTGCCGGCAAAAGACGCTGAAAAATTGAAGGATGCCCTGCTGAAACTGATCGAAAACTCAGAACTCTGCGGCAAAATGGGTGAAGCATCCCGCAAATTTGCCGAGCAGCGCTTTTCCAACCAAATCGTCAATCAAGCAATCTACGCTGTTTATCAAAAAGCCATCGCTGCATCATGAACCTTTCCACTCTCAATACCGGCCTGATTTTTGAATCCCTGTTCATCAGTTTTGTCATCAGTATTTTGACGGCCCTGATCGCGACAAAATTTGCCATCCGCACGAATCTGCTGGACCGTCCGAATGCGGAACCCCATAAAAAACACAAATATCCTGTTCCCGTCAGCGGAGGCACCGCTCTGTTCCTGACGCTGCTGGTGATGCTGCTGATCTTCCGCTCCTCTGTCACTGCACCGCTCTGGGGACTCACCCTGTCTGCGCTGATCATTTACTGCTTCAGTCTGTACGACGATTATCACAACCTGAAATGGATGTACAAGCTGGGTGGGCAGATGCTCGGGACCGCGATTCTCATCATCACCGGCACACGGACTCATCTGTTTGAGGCAAAGCTGTTTTCCGGCTGGCTCCCCGCCGGACTGGTCCCGGTATGTGACATCCTGCTGACTTTTTTCTGGATGCTCTTCATCACAAACGCTTACAACCTGGTCGACAGTGCCGACGGACTGATGATCGGGCTCTCTGCCTGGGCGGAGGGGTTTTACATCATCGCAGCCATGGATGCCGGGCAGCACGAAGCAGCGCTCTACTGCAGCATCCTGCTGGGAGCATCCCTTTCGCTGAGCTTTTTCAATGCCAATCCCGCGATCCTTTTTATGGGAGACTCCGGTGCCCAGACCATCGGCTTTCTGCTGGCGGCCATCTCGATCATCTATAACCCGCCGGAACTTTTGCAGAAAAACACTTGGTTCCTGCCGATCCTGATGGCAGGCGTTCCGATTTTTGACACGACACTGGTGACCATCTCCCGCTGGCGAAAAGGTCAGCACTTTTATCACAGCGGTACCGATCACACTTACCATCGCCTGATCCGTATGGGACTCTCCACTCATCAGGCATCGTCCTTCCTGCATCTGGTTTGCTTTATGCTGCAAAGCCTGGCCTTTTTCGCGATATCCCAAAGTGTCATCGAGGCAAATACGATCTTTTTCATCGTGGTGATTACCGGCATAGCTGCCATCGTCTTCTTCGAAAAGGAAAGTTTATGGAAAAACATCACGAAATTCTTTCAGACAAAAGGGCACTTAACCTGACGCTTTCCGCAGCTGCGCTTTCTACGATCCTTTGCACGATCGAGCTGCTGCGTATTCCCACTGACAGCAAAAATGCATTCCTGCTCGGACTCAGCAAAGAACGTCTGCTGATGCTGATCGTGTTCACTCTGATCTTCATCGTCAACCTGGTCTGCCTCCTGAAACGGGATAAACTCGCAGAAACCCTTGGCCCGGGAGGCAAAAAGAAGACATTCTGTTGGATCCTGAGCATTTTATCCCTGTTCTTCCTGTTCATGCCGGAATACCGCTTTGACCGGGCGGCAGCTTATTTCACCCGGCTCCGGCCTTTTCTTTTATGGATATTCCTCACATCAGCTTCTTTTTCGCTGTATTTTATCTATGCGCAAGACAAATTTGAAAGTGTCAGAGTCACTTTCCAAAACCTGACTGACCAAAAGAAGTTCATCCTCCCGGTACTGGCTGTGCTCGTCTGCGGTGTCATTTTTGTGGAGATCACCGGACTCGGGAAGACTGTCGAGTCGGCCCTGTGGAACAAGAACGGCATCCCGCTGCAGAGCATTCAGCTTTATTCCGCCATCGTGATTTTCTGCCTGTTATGGAAGACAGGGATCTTTGGCAGGGTCGGAAACAACAGACGTCTGCTGAATTTCTTCCTGATTTGGGCTGTTTCGGCACTGATCTGGTCACTGGCGCCGCTGGCAGACCATTTCTTTGCTCCCGGTCCCTATTCCCCGAATGGCACCTATTACCCCTACTCGGATGCACAGGATTATGATTTCTCCGCCCAGACGGCTCTGCTTGGCTGGACTTACAATATCCGGCGGACACTCATGAAGCCGACACTGGCTTTTGTCACTTTCCTTTCTCACCTGGTCACCGGGAACAACAATGAACTCAGCATGATGGTGCGTTCTGCCTTGTTTGCGGTTTTACCGGCGATCATTTACCTCTTCGGAACGGCAATCGGGGGCAGCGCATGCGGATGGCTGGCTGCGGCTTTTTCCCTCATCAAAGAATGGAATGCGCTGCAAACCAGGACCGTGCTGACTATCCATTCCCGTTTGGTCATGAGTGAATTCCTGACGCAGATTTTGCTGGCATCATTTTGCTATGCCCTGTTCCGCTGGCTGAAAAAAGACAAAAGAGAATCCCTATACGCAATCATCGCCGGGGGAACGCTGACGCTGGGATTTTTCACCCGTTATAACTTCGCGGCTTTTCTCCCGGCAGGGCTGCTGCTGGTGCTGATCGCCTATCGGAAAAATTTTCTCAGACTGCTGAAAACTGCATTTCTCTTTTTCATGACCATTGCAATCACTGCAGCACCACTTCTATATCGGGACAGGGATCTACCCTGGGGACTGGATGATGAAATGAAATATACCGTGGAACATATCCTGATGAAAGGCAGGCTCACAAATCCGACCCCGGAAATTCCAACAGCGGCCGCGCCGGCAGAAGAATCAGCGATAGAAGTTTTACCCACAGAAGAAATACCGGCAGAAGTAATACAAGCAGAAGTTTTGCCCGCAGAAACAACGCCGGCAGCGATCCTCCGGGAAACCAATGCCATACCCGAGACAATATCGGACCTAACTGTGACACAGGAAGAGACTGAACCTATCTCAGTCCCTTCTGAAACTGCAGATAAACAGGAAGCCTCTGCTGAAGAAAAATCTGCCGCTTTTTCAGAAACCGGAAAAGAAGAATTTAACACAGGCCAAATCACGCAAGAATTAAAGAACATTAGTTCTACTGTTACTCTGCCGGTCTATCAAAGCATCATCAATCACAGCCTGCACAATTTTATTGCATCCGCGCTGACACTGCCAATGGAGCTTCGCTTTGACGACCTGGAACATCTTTATACTCAGGAAGGCGACGGCCTCTGGCGTGACAGCTTCCGCGGTCAATACAGCGCCGGGCAATGGGCGTTCATTATACTCTGGATCATCCTGGGTGCTGCTGCCATGGGCATCCTCATCAAAGATCACGGGATCGCCGGTTTTTCCATCCCTTACTTTTGGCTGGTCTATGCCGCATCTATCGGGATCAGCCGCTCGTCCGGCGGACGCTATGTGGTTCCGACCAACTGGATCCCGATGCTTCTGTTGGCTTACTTCCTGACACTTATGGCATCGAAGGGAACAATCGAACTCCCGAAAAAAGAACCGACAGCTTTGCCTCTTTGGCAGCCGATCACAGCCATGTTTGGATTTTTCGCGTTTTTCACTGCCTTGTATCTGTTGGAAAACCTCATGCCATTAAAACAAACAGCGGCCCCGGAAGGGGATCTGGCTGTCTTGCAGAGCCGTCTTGCGGATCATAATGAGATCGACTGGGATCTGGTAAAAGCGCAGCAGGAAGAAGGAGTCCTTCACATCACGCACGGTGTCGCTTTCTATCCCCGTTTCTACTATTTCCGGGACGGAGAAAATGTCAAAAATGATACGCTGATGTGGAAAGAATATTCAAGGCTGACATTTACCGGAGCAGACGTACCGGGTGGATGGAATTGTCTTTTCCAGGGTTATGTATTGCCTCACACAGAACTGATCAATGATTTTCCGCATGGATCTGTGTTCCGGGCCATTTCCTGCAAATCAGACTATGTTTATGAGGATGTCCTTGCGATTACGGTCGAGACAGAGGACGGTGAAATTTACACATACGTCCGCGATCCGCTGCCGGCTTTCTCCTGCCCGGTCCCGGAACCGGTGTGTTTGTCGCTTGAAAATTGTAAATAGGATATAGGAAATATCCTATATCCTATATCCTTTAAATCACTTCCTGAAAAACTTTTAAATATTCTTCCGCTGTTTTGCGGATATCAAAGGCCGCAGCCTGTTCGACACTGTTTCTGCGCATGGAGAGGAGTTTCTCCCGGTCAGTCAGGAGTAATTTTAAATCATGCGCATAGGCTTCTGTATCATCCGGTGCATGGATAAACCCGTTACTCCCTTCCGAGATGATCTCCGGATTCCCGCCGGCATTACTCAGCAGCAGCGCCAGTCCGGATGCCATACCCTGGATCCCGGTCACCGGCAGGCCTTCTGTCAGGGAGGGCATAAAGAGAATGTCGCTGCGATGGAAAATCCCGATCACTTCTTCCGGTGTCTTCCAACCGGGAAATGAAATTCGTTCTTCCAATCCTCTTTCTTTACACAGGGAAAACAACATGTCTTTATCCTGGCCGTCTCCGATAAGGGTCGCGTGCCAATTCAGGTCCTTCACTTCGGAAAGGGTTTTGATGATCTGGACCAGGTTCTTTTGAGGGACAAAGCGCCCGGCAAAAACGATCTCCGGAGTATCATGGGGCTCGACAGCGGGATTTTTGATCTTTTCATAGTCGATCCCGTTCGGGATCACATCGATCGGCACGTTATAGGTATTCAGCGCCATTGACTTTGAAAATTCACTGACGGCGATCACCCGTGCAGCATTCTTCCAGATCGGAGGAGTCAGCGGCAGGATATAACGAAACCACTTTTTCGTCTTTTCGGGAGAAGCTCCGGGAATATCTCCCAGGTGAGCAGTAATCACATAGGGGACTTTCATCTTCTTGGCCGCGATCATGGCTGCCGGTCCGTTGGGAACTGCAAAATGGACATGGATCAGGTCCGGCTGAAAATCCTTGCAATTAAAAAGGCAGTAACGGCTGGCTGCAGAAACATAACCGATCATTGCTTTCATCTTTGCACGAAAGGATTCGGTCCGGTGACAGTCCAAACGAACAACATCCAAACCCTCGATGTTCTTGCGGGCAGGAAGGTCGCCGAATCGGGCAGTGACGACGCGGACCTGATGTCCGGCCTTGACCCATTGCAGGGAAAGATCCCGGGCAATCGGTCCCCCACCCCCGCCGATAGGCGGAAATTCATGAATCAGAACAAGAATCTTCATTAGATTAGGGCATAGGTGTTAGGTTTTAGGTTACAGGTTACTCAAAGTTGATCATTTCACGGATGTGATAGACGGTTTTGCCCTGGGATTCGTGATAGGTACGGACCAGCAGCTCAGCGATCAACCCCATCAGAATGGAGAGGAAACCCATAATAAACACCATGATCGCCAGCATGAAGAGCGGTGAAGCCATCACGGAAACACCCCAGAAGATGCGGCGGATGCCGAGAAACAGCAGCACCAGGAAAGAAAGTCCGGAAAGAACGAGGCCGGCACCGCCAAAAAGATAGATAGGTTTGTCGGCATAACTGGAAAGGAATTTGACCGTGATCAGGTCAAGGACGACCTTCGCGATCCGCTCGAAGCCGTATTTGGATTTACCCAGGACCCGAGGATGATGTTTGACCGGCATTTCGACGATTTTTGCGCCATAGGTGTTGGCAAAAGCGGGAATAAAACGGTGCATTTCGCCGTAAAGACGGAAACCGGTGATAACCTCGCGCCGGTAGGCTTTGAGTGTGCAGCCGTAATCATGCAGATTCACGCCGGTAACCCTGCAGATGATTCTGTTTGCGATGCGGGAGATGAAAGATCTCAGGAAGGGATCCTGCCGATCCTTGCGCCATCCGCTGACCAGATCATACCCTTCATCCAGTTTATTCAACATAGCGGGAATATCCGTCGGATCATTCTGCAGGTCGGCATCCATCAACACAATGATCTCACCCGAAGAATGGTCGACACCGGCTGCGATAGCGGCAGTCTGGCCGAAATTTCTGCGCAGTCCGATCACCTTTACATGGACAGCATCTTTGGCAGCGATATCTTTCAGTGCGTCCAGACTGTTATCTTTGGAACCGTCATTGACAAGGATCAATTCCCAATCTTTTCCGAGATCAGCCAAAGCCTTCACAACAGCATCATATAACAAAGGAATGTTTTCATATTCGTTATATACCGGCACTACCACTGAAAGATACATATGTTCCGTCCTATCCTTCATTCAATTTTTCTTCGATTTCAGACCATTGATCAAACAATTCGTCCAATTCCTGCTGCTTTTTATTATACAACACTCCGGCAGATGTCATGTCTTCATATGAGAGGGCTGATGAATTCATTCGATCCGAAAGCTCAGCAGTCTCTTTTTCCAAAACCGAGATTTTCGCTTCCAACTCTTCACGCTGTCGTGTAAGCTTCCAAATCATGCCGTTGGAAAGCTTCTTTTTTTCGTTTTCATCCTGTTTCAGAATCTTTTGTTTTTCAACTGTTTTCACATCCGGTGCGGCGAGCTGTTTTTTATATTCCTTATACTGACTGTAGGTTCCTTTATAAACAAACAACGTCTGCTTTTCCGGCATCACCTCCCAAATCTGTGTACCGACAGCATCGATCAGATATCGGTCATGGGAAACCAGGATAATGGTGCCTTCAAAACTTTTCAAAACAGACTGCAGAAGCTCCTGTGCATCGATATCCAGATGGTTCATCGGTTCGTCCAAAAGCAGAAGATTCGCCCCTTGCAGTGCCAAGATCGCCAGTGCCAGACGCCCCTTTTCTCCGCCGGATAACACTTTCACTTTTTTGAAAACATCATCTCCGGTGAACAAATACTTTGCCAGATAATCGCGGATCTGTGCCGGCAGAAGATTCGGTGCAGCTTTATTGACCTCATCCATCAGATCATTTTCGGGGTCAAGATCTTCATGCGCCTGAGCAAAGTAACCGATTTTTAAATTGGAACCAAGCTTCGTTTCACCGGAAAGCGGAGGCATTTTCTCAAGTATCGTTTTAAGAAACGTGGATTTTCCCGTTCCGTTCGGTCCGATGATGGAAGCACATTCACCCCGCAGTAACGTGAGGTCCGGCACGCGGAAGAGCACTTTTTTGTCATCCTGATAACCGATCGCCAGATCCTGTGTCCGCAGAACCAGATCACCGGAGCGAAGATCGGTGTTCAGTCTCAAGTGCATGGATCGGGATTCCTGCGGTTTGATGACTTTCGATTCGGAAAGCAGCGTTTCCAGACGTTTCCGGCGTCCCTGTGCCTGGCGGGTGTTTTGACCTGCGATATTCCGGCGAATGTATTCTTCTTCCTTTGCAATAAACTCCTGTTGTCGTTCATATTCAGCCAATTGACGCTGATATCTTTCTTCGCGCTGCTGAAGGTAAGCGGAATAATTACCGCGGTAGGTTTCGAAAGTGAAAGAAAGCTCCCAAATCGTGTTAACACACTGGTCAAGGAAATAACGATCATGGGAAACCATCACGACTGCGCCGCTGAAATCTCGAAGGTAACTTTCCAGCCATTCAATGGAGTTGATATCCAGATGATTGGTGGGTTCATCAAGGACAAGCAGCTGCGGATCCGAAACCAGAATTCTTGCTAAATAAGCGCGGATTTTCTGTCCGCCGGAAAGCTGCTGCCAGGGGCGATGCTCTTCGCCGTTTACCAAGCCCAAACCCTGCAGAATCTGATTAATTTTCGCTTTAAAGGTATATCCGCCGAGATTTTCAAAACTGTTTTGGATCCTTCCGTAGGTTTCCAGTAAAACAGGATCATCCGGATGATTCCGCAAATCTTCTTCCATGCGATTCAGCTGTTCCTGTATTTTAATCAGATCAGAAAAGGATTCAAGGCAGCTTTCATATGGAGTTTTCTCGGAAGAGATTTCGATCTGTTGTGGAAGATATCCGATCGTCAGATCTTTTGCCCGGGAAACGGTCCCGGAATCGGGGTCATCCAGACCTACAAGAATTTTCAGCAGCGTTGTTTTCCCGGATCCGTTTTCACCGACAAATCCGATCCTTGCTTTTTGCGGTACAGACAGAGAGACATCTGAAAATACATCCAGATCTCCGAAAGATTTTGAAATTGAAGCAGCAGTCAGTAAGCTCATAATTTACCCGTGCAATAGTATAACACAAGAAAAACAAGAAACCAGAAATAAGAAAACAGAGAAAATAATAATTACAAATCTTACAATGTTTCACGTGAAACAATTGCCCTCTGTTTACTTACTTAAAAATGTTTCACGTGAAACATTTTTGTGTAAGTAAATCATTAATCCTGTAAGTTTTTGTTTTTATGCAGCATTTCTCATTTATAATACTTCCTAAGGAGATATGATTATGGCAAAATCTTATACAAAAAAACCTGAATTTACGATTGACCTTAAGAAAAAGTATACAGCAGTGTTTCATACCGATAAAGGTGATATCAAAGTAAAACTGTTTGCAGACAAAGTTCCTCTTACTGTTAACAATTTTGTTTTTCTTGCCCAGGATGGATTCTATGACAACACGATCTTCCATCGTGTGATCAAGGATTTCATGGCGCAGGGTGGTGATCCGACCGGTACCGGTATGGGTGGTCCGGGATATCAGTTTAAGGATGAATTTGTACCGGAACTGAAGCATAATAAGCCGGGGATTCTTTCCATGGCGAATGCCGGTCCAAATACGAATGGTTCCCAGTTCTTTATTACCCATGTTCCGACTCCCTGGCTGGATGGTCATCATACAGTCTTTGGTGAAGTGGTTGAAGGTATGGATGTGGTACTGGCTATTCCGGAGCGTGATCCGCGTTTTTCAGGTTCCCCCGCCGGTAAGCTTAATTCCGTTGAGATCATCGTCGAGTAGAGATTTATCCTCTTCTCATCTTTTTCTATATCTTTAATTGTCTTAATTAAGCCTGTTGATAATGTGGATATAAATAAAAAGATTGAAATTTACTCATAATCTTAAAGAAAATATATTCACATCACGAATTTCTTAAGACTTCATTTTGTGCATAAAAAGAGTGGATAAACTTTATCCACTCTTTTATCAACAGTTCATGTATCTTTTTCATCCACAAATTTCTGTGGATATATTATTTCTTATTCAATATAGATCGATGTCCCGTCTTCAAGGCCGTGGCTCTTGCCCCAGCTGTCGATGGTGTCATCGACCTGTTCGAGGAAATGATCAATCTCTTCCATTCGCTTTGGGCCCTGCTGCGGAGTCAGCCCGTTCATTCCCAGGAAGGAATGGAAGCCTTCGTTCTGTTCCATTTTCATAGCGCTGAAGATGTGCGTCCAGGTGTTCAGCATGATCCAGACCGCGGAGGGCAAATGTGCCTCCCAGAAAGCCTCGACCGCCTTCTGATAATATGGCAGGCGGACTTTGCTGTACTCCGGATAGAAATCCGGGCGCACATAGTTGGAGAAATAATCGAAGTAATAATTCCAGAATTGTCCGTAATATTGCTGATGCTGTTCCAGACCGGAATTTTCGGTGATGAGCCCGATGGTTTCCGTCACCAGGTTGATGCAGTTCAGTTCATTGCAGCATTCGATGAAATCCTGCAGGAAGTGCCGCATCGTCAGTGGTCTTTTGTGCAGGCAGGCAACGGAGTTGACCGCGTTTTCGATGCAGAGAATATAATTGAATGCATAGGTTACATCATAGGGCGTGTTGACCAGCCGCTGAAGCTGCATGTAATATTTATGCGCTTCCCGGTTGAAGACCAGTGCCCGCTGCAGAGCATTTTCCGGCAGGAAGAAAGAGGCCTCCACTGAAGAAAGCACAAACTCATACCAGTGACCCTTGCCGAAGAGTACGATGGGGTCATAGCACAGCGAGGAACCGATCCAGGGATCGGTGCGCAGGTTGCGGGTGTTAGCAAAATAGCTGCGGGGATAATGGTAAATGTCAAAAGTGGCGTCTTCTGAAATACCGCTGATTTCCCTGTAGGCTGTCTCAAGGTCGGAGTGGATCATGATGATATCCACGTCCGTGGTGTTGTTGATGAAGGGATATTCACGCAGGAGGGAACCGGTGAGGTAGGCGCAGACGATCGAACGGTCTTTGCGGGACCGCTGAGCGATGTAGCTGTCACTCAGCCTGAGAAGTTTTTCCTTTGTGATTTTCATATATTATTCTCCTTTGCTCTTATTATAATAGTTTTCCGGTATATGTTTTATAATTGAATGGACTTTTGAAAGATACAATACAAGACACAAGTTGTCTTGCAGGAGAAATTGATGATCACCTCATACGAACTTGCGAACCCGTTTGCCCATGACAATGTGCTCATATTCCCGGGAGGGGGATATGACCATGTCTCACTGCAGAAAGAGGGAGCGGATATTTCGGCTGCTTTCAATCAAAAAGGGCTGAATGCCTACGTGCTGGAATACCGCGTGGCACCTTGTTCCGGGAAAGACTTTCTGCAGGATGCTGTGAATGCTTTCAGGACTGTCCGTCGGATCATCCGGGAAAACGGCGATCCTGAGCGAAAGCTTGCGCTGATGGGTTTTTCCGCAGGCGGGCATCTGGCTCTGATGGAAACGGAACATTGGCGGAATATTGATCCAGGTTCTGACGAGGTTTCACGTGAAACAGGCAGACCGGATGCGCTGATGCTGTGTTACCCGGTGGTGACTTTCTGTGATCCTTATGCGCATAGTGGAAGCAGAAAAAACTTTCTCGGAGCGGAACAGGCTGGTGATGGGGCTTTGCGGGAAAAGTATTCTGCAGAGAAGCACGTGGGAACGGACTTTCCTCCAACCTTTCTCTGGCACTGTGAAGGTGATGAATCAGTTCCGGTGGAAAACAGCCTGATGCTGCGGGACGCGCTGGAAAAAGCCGGGATTGAAAACAAGCTTATCCTTTTCCCCGGAGGAGCCCATGGACTCGGTTTAGCAAAATCCGATGAGACCGTCAGTACCTGGTTTGATGAATGCGTAAATTGGCTGCAAAACACTTTCTCGGGAAAGGAATATTAAATTCTCCATAACGGAGTATAATTATTCAAAATTTAGAGAACGAGTTATCGGAGATAGTTTCCGGCGGAGCATACCTGAACCGAAGAGAAACATTCTCGTTGACTCTTAGAAACGTAGCAATAAGGCGGGAATATGTATAAAACGCACAATTGCGGAGAGCTTCGTGCCTCCGATGCCGGGAAAACCGTGACCCTTGCCGGCTGGGTCCATCGCTATCGCAACCATGGCGGTGTTTATTTTGTTGACCTGCGTGACCGTGAAGGCCTGACCCAGATCGTGATCGATCCCACAGATGAAAAAATGGCTGAGCTCTGCCAGAGCATCCGTTTTGAATGGGTGCTGCAGGTGACTGGTGTGGTGCAGCTGCGTGCAGGCACTCCAAACCCGAATCTGCCCACCGGTGAGATCGAAGTTCCGGCCCAGACCATCAGGGTCCTCAACACCTGCAAGGTGCTGCCGTTCTCCATCAACAACCCGGAGGAGAAGGTCGATGAAACCCTGCGGCTCAAGTATCGCTTCCTGGACCTGCGCCGTGAAAAGATGCGCAATAACCTGATCCTGCGTCATAAGCTGATCAAATTCATGCGTGACTATCTGGATGACCGCGGTTTTCTGGAAATCGAGACCCCGATCCTCTTCAAGACCACCCCGGAAGGTGCCCGGGACTATATCGTTCCTTCCCGCATTTACCCCGGTGAGGTCTGGGCACTGCCGCAAAGCCCGCAGCAGCTCAAGCAGCTGCTTCAGGTGGCCGGAGTGGAAAAATACTTCCAGATCGCCCGCTGCTTCCGCGATGAGGACCCCCGCGGCGACCGTCAGCCGGAATTTACCCAGCTGGATATGGAAATGTCCTTCTGCCAGCGCGATGACATTCTTGACCTGATGGAAGAGATGTTCAATAAAATGGTAGAAACTGTCACTCCGCAGAAAAAGGTCATGTTCCATCCCTGGCCGAAACTCACCTATCAGGAAGCCATGGACCGCTTTGGTAAAGACGCTCCGGATATGCGCTTCGGCATGGAACTGGTCAACATCGGTGACTGGGCTGCGGACTGCGGTTTCTCCGTGTTCGAAAACGCCATCAAAGACGGCGGTTCTGTCCGCGGCATCAACGCCAAAGGCGCCGGTGAATATTCCCGCAAGCAGCTGGATGAACTGACCGAACAGGTCAAGCTCTGGGGCGCTCACGGTCTGGCTTATGTGAAAGTCAACACGAAGGGTGAGGTCAGCAGTCCGTTCCGCAAGTTCGTCTCCGATGAAAAATGGGAAGAGCTGATGAAGATGATGGAAGCCGAAAACGGTGACCTGCTGCTCTTCGTTGCGGATAAGAAGGCTGTGGTTTATGATTCACTGGCCCGTCTGCGTGTCCTGATGGGCGACCGCTTGGGACTGCGCGATAATGATAAGCTGGCTTTCTGCTGGATCGTGGACTTCCCGCTCTTTGAGTGGAATGAAGACGAGAACCGCTGGGATGCCACACATCATCCGTTCACCCGCCCGGTCGATGAGGACTTCGATATGCTCGACACCAACCCCGGCGCGGTGCGCGGCAATCAGTACGATATGGTCCTGAATAACTATGAACTGGCTTCCGGCTCCCTGAGAATTCACGAACGCTGGCTGCAGGAAAAGGTCTTCTCGATCATTGGGATGTCCATGGAAGTTGCCCGTGAACGCTTCCATCAGATCATGGATGCCTTTGAATACGGTGCACCGCCGCACGGCGGCATTGCTCCGGGGATCGACCGTCTGG
>CAYWGX010000020.1:0-22432 GCA_964457635.1 uncultured Leptolinea sp. | reverse complement strand
TTCGGTCTGTTCCATGATGGCAGCGGTGCAGTCTTCGAAAGACATGCTGTCCAAACTGAAGGCATTGGGATCTTCACACAGCAGGTTTTTGTTTTCTGCCGCGGATTCATTGCCTGCTTCAGCCAGGGTGTCTTTCAGTTCTGCAAGAACTTCCGTCTGTGACATTTTCGCTCCTCCCCTCAAAAAAATAGTGAATAATGAATAATTAAGGTGCCGCTTCGCGGCTTCCGGATTTTCACCTTTCACCCTTCAATTTTCTGCTGAAATCTGATACATGATATCGGAAACCTGTTTGATTTCTGATTTCATATTTCTGATTTCTTATTTGCTTTGAGTTTACACCGGAGTTTTGAAAAAGTAAACAGACAACATTGACACCTTGACAAACGTTCGAAAATGTGGTAATGAAGCTTATTGCTTCGGTCCGTTGTATTTCATGCAGAGCATGGTGATGTCGTCGAATTGTTCGGCCCCTGCCACAAATTGATCGATGCCGTCCTTAACATTCTTCAATGCTTCTTCCGGGCTGGCGTTCGGATCTTTGTTCAGCGCTGCCAACAGACGATCATTGCCGAAGAGTTCCTTATCGGTGCTGGTGGCTTCTGTGACGCCATCGGTATAGACAAAGATACTGTCACCGGGATGCATTTCAAATTCATGTTCACGGAAGCGGATCCCTTCCATGGTGGCCACTGCCGGGGAATGGCGATACATGACCAACTCATAATTGCCGTCTGCACGGCGCATCGCCGGATGTTCGTGACCGGCATTGGCAGCCATACCTTTCCCGGTGGAAATTTCCAGTACGCCCAGCCAGACGGTCACGAAGAACTCCGCTTCATTGCCTTCGCATAACTGATTGTTGACATTCGCCAGTGCTTCTGCGGGACTTTCCCCATTCTGCAAATGTGATTTGAGCAAAACGCGGGCTACCATCATGAACAGTGCCGCCGGGACACCTTTACCGGAAACATCGGCCATCACCAGGGCGATGTGATTATCGTCCACCAGGAAGAAGTCATAGAAGTCGCCGCCCACTTCCTTTGCGGGAGTCATGGAAGCGTAGATATCAAATTCCGAACGGCTCGGGAAGGCCGGGAACAGACGCGGCAGCTGCGAAGCCTGAATTGCAGTGGCCATGTTGAGCTCCGCACCGATGCGTTCCTTTTCTGCGGTAACTCTTTGGACCTGGTCGATGTATTTGACAGTTTTTGCTGAGAGTTCAGCAAAGGATTCCGCCAGTACTTCAATTTCATCACCGGTCTTGAATTCATCTTCCATCTTGAATTGCAGATTATCACCGCCCAGGGTTCCGATCTTTCGCGTGATTTCTTCCAGCGGCTTTACGATGCGTTTTGCCAGTACCAATCCGGCACCGGTCCCTAAGATGATGACAATAATCACCAAAATGATGATCATGCGTTTTGCGCTGTAGATTCCCTTGTTGAAAGACGCAAGCGCATCATTCTGGATTTCCTCATAAGCCTGTTCCATCATAACAGTCGGCTGATCGGTTAGTTTCTGACTGACAGCGGTGATAATGGCCCATCCGACTGTTTCGATCGGAGCACCGGTCACATAATAGGACGTGCCCTCAATATCGATCATCTTAACGTCAGTCGAACCGGACAATGTGCTTTTAACGAAGTCGGCCAGCGCTTTATTATCGGAATTGCGTAAATCGACCGCCTCTTGATTTGCTTTTACCGTCAGTGACCTCATGGACGCAGGAGAAAAGACAATATGCCCGTTTTGATTGATAATAAAAATCAGGCCGCTTTTTTCAGTGGAAGAAGCCACGATTTCCTCCATATTGTCCAGGAACAGATCCGCACCGACCACTGCCGCAAGTTCACCGTCATGATATACCGGATAACCGCACATGGTACCGATCTGTCCGGTAAAAACATCCTCAACCACATCCGTGAAATACAAATCGCCGGTCTCTGCCGCGCCCGTGTACCAGGCCCGTTCCTGGATCGGGATGAACATCAGGTTGCCATGCTCGTCAAATTTTTCCGCGGAATGGTCATCTGCCAGCAGCATCACACCGTCCGGCAGGGCAATATAACAGGAGTTGATTCCGCCGATATTATAAAGGGATATCATCATGTCAGACATATTGGCGATCAGCCCCAGCTTTTCCCGCACATCCGGATCATTCAGCTTCGCATCCTCATCGAACAGCAGCTGGATAGCAGTCTCTCCCTCTTTGTCAGCATCGGGCATCGCATATTCATGGAAAGGGTAGGATTCCGGGTCCGCAAAGATCTTTTCGGCATAATCACCAAGCATCCTCACCTTGTCGGCAACGTCCGAAAATAAATCATCGGCGATATAAGCCTGCATTTTCGTGCTGCTGGACATCGTCGAATTTAACACACTGTTCATGGTCCCGCGGGAGATTTCCGAGATGGATTCCTTCTGCTCTGCATTGGTCTCTGTCATCAGTTTTCCCAGATGCGATGCCTGATAGAGCACTACCGCAGTATAGGCTGCGATGATCAGCAAAACCGAATACAAAACCAGATTGTAAATTTTCTGTTGAATACCGCCGATAGTGATATTTCGGATTTTTTTCATTGGACCTCTTTTCGGGTATAGTTGAATTTTATTGTTTTAAATAATTACCCTGAAACCTGGATTATTCATGAAACTATGATTTAGCTGCAAGGTGCCGAGTAAATTCCATGAAAAATAAAGAAACTTCACCCGATAGGTGAAACTATCTGAGCAAAAAAGACTTCCGACTTGGTATAATATTTATATCGAAAAAAACATATCCAAAAGAGAAGCCACTATCTATTATAAGCGATATTTCACTGGAAAGCAGCAAAAATATACATGGATATTTCGATGGCGGCAACCGAGTATCGGAAGGTGATGAAATTTATCAAGTATTCCGATAATAAACAGGCGCTGCGGGATATGCTGGATAAAGACAAAAGCTTTGAGACCGTCAGCAGAGAAACGGCAAATGTGATCAACGCGGTGACAAATTCCGGGTTGAAAATTTCTGAAGATGAGGAGGTGATTGATATGTGTAAGGCAATTCGCGATATCCGAGATGAAGGATACAACGAAGGCAGAGACGATGGATACAACGAAGGAAAGAATGAGGGGTTCAACGATGGATACAAAGAGGGTGAAAACAGATTGGGAAATCTGATCGTCAGGCTGACAAATCTTGGCAGGACAGAAGATATATCCAGAGCCGCTTCGGATTCCGCCTTCCGGCAAAAACTGTATCAGGAATTCCAAATCGCCTGAATTTTTGCAAACCGGGTGACTACGATTAATGATACGCCAATCGCCGCATCATCGCCGTGCTTCCGATCAGCAGGTAATCAGCGAAGCAGCTGCCGGGCGTTTAGCTCCGGATCGAGTCCATTGACACAGGGAAAGAGAAATACAGGTCCGGATAGGGCTCATCGGCAAGGGTGAAGTGCCACCATTCGCAGTCGATGGGAACAAAGCCATTGCGCAGCATGGCATTCCGCAGGAACATGCGGTTGTTGTACTGTTCCTCCGTGATCCCGCGATAATCCGGATGAGATTCGATGCCGAACCAGTCAAACTGGCTGCCCATGTCAACTTCTTTGCCGGTGGACATATCCAGCAGCGTCAGGTCCACGGTACTGCCCCGGCTGTGAGAGGATTTTTTCGCGATATAGCCTTCAGAGAAGAGGTCCTGCTTTGCTACATCCGGATAAAAATAAGGCTTCATGCGGACGTCCTGGTCTTCGATGCCCCAGAGGATGAAATGCTTCACAGCCGTCGCGGGCCGGTAGGTATCGAAGATCTTCAGCCGGTACCCCTGCACATTCATCTCATTAGCAACAGTCTTCAATGCCCGGGCTGCCTCTTTGGTCAGCAGGGCAATCGGCTCTTCATACCCGTCGATCCGTTCGCCAATGAAATTATAGGTGGAATAATAGCGGATTTCCTGCACGATGGAGGGAATAAAATCCGCCAGCAGCACAAATCCGGATGCATCTTTTTTAAGAACAAGATCATTTCGCATAAATCAGCACTCCGGAATCCTGAATCTCCCGTTCTATAAGTGAACCGGTATTTATATGTGAGATATCAAACACATCGACATCTTTATCCAGCAGTGAAGTCTTGATATCATTGATCAAACCCACAAATTTCAAACCTTTCAACCCACTGTCTACAAGCAAATCAATATCACTATTGGATGTGGCGGTTCCTTTTCCATATGAACCAAACAAAACTGCCTGTTTAACATTATAATTCTGAAACACAGGAGTCAAGCGATCTTGCAATTCTTCTTTTGTAAATATGACATTATTTTCAAAATCCATATAGACCTTTCCATGTACCCTGTTTTTCAAACAAAATTCATAAGAAATCTTTAGAAATTTTCAACATCTGATCAATTGCAGAGAGAAATTCATCGGACGTTACCGAGCGATACAAACCGACAATTCCCAATGCATATTTAATTTTACCATCATGTTCCCGGATCGGGGCGGCAGCACCCATCAATCCGCGGCGATATTCCCCATGCTCGATGGCATATCCCCGCACCCGGATGGCATCCAGTTCCGCCAGCAGCGTTTCCGGATCAGTGATGGTATGGGGCGTGAAAGACTGCATGCCATCCTCCCGCAGCATACTCAGCACCTTTGAACGGGGCAGCGTGGAAAGGAACAGCTTCCCCTGGGCAGTGGCATGCAGCGACATACGCATCCCAACCTCCGGGATCACCTGCAATCCGCCGCTCCCCACGCAGCGGTCAAAGGAGATCACGTTCCGCCCGTCAAAGAAAGTCACGAAAGCTCCCGCACCGGTCTGCTGTGCCAGCTTCTCCAGCAGCGGATGAATTCGCGCAGTGATGTCCCAGGATTCGGAAACGGCGACTCCGCATTCATACAGTCGGATGCCAAGGCCGTATCGTCCATCCGGCTCCTGCCGGATCACATCATGCTGCAGCATAGTGAACAGCAGCCCGTAAACCGTGCTCTTGGGGCAGCCGGCCTTCTCCGCCAGTTCCTTCAGCGTCAGCGGCCGTCTTGCCTCCAGCAGGATCTCGATGAGCCGCATGGATTTGTCAACAGAGAGAATAAGTTTGTTTTCCACGGATTCCTTTCCTTATGATATTCATTCATTAAATAATATTCGATGATATCGAATATATAAACGATAATACCGAATGTTTTTCCTTCTGCATTATATCACTTTCTGATAATATTAGGCAGGGATGGATGTAACATCTTCATTTATCATTCTTACTTCTTCACTTACACCGGAGGGTATATGAAAAAAATCATTCTCTGCCTGCTGACACTCGCACTGCTCGCGGTGCCCGCTTCCTGTTTTGCAGAAAAGATCGACCTGATCGTCTTTGCCGCGGCTTCCATGACAGAAACGCTGACCGAAATCGCGGAACTTTATAAAGAAACCGCACCGGATGTGAACCTGGTCTATACCTTTGATTCCTCCGGTACCCTCAAGACCCAGATTCAGGAAGGCGCGGAATGCGACGTCTTTATCTCTGCCGCCCCGAAACAGATGAACCAGCTGGACATTACCGCATCCGAAGAAGCCAATCCCGATCAACTGGATTTCCTGCTGGAAGGCACCCGCTTCAACCTGCTGGAGAACAAAGTCGCGCTCTGTGTGGCGGATAGAAACCCGGCTGACATCAACTCCTACGATGAGCTGGTGGAAGCGCTGAAAGCAGGCAAGGTACTGCTGGCCATGGGCAACAGCGACGTTCCCGTCGGACAGTACACGCAAAAAATCTTCGCTTACTACGGATTGGATGAAGCCGAACTGGCAGCGAACCTGACCTATTGCTCCAACGTCAAAGAAGTCACCACCGCGATCGTCGAAGGCACTGCCGACGCCGGCATCATTTATGGGACCGATGCCTTCTCCGCTGGGCTTACTCCGGTGGATACCGCCACCAAAGAAATGTGCGGTCAGGTGATCTACCCCGCTGCCGTCCTGAAGGAATCCGCCCATCCGGAAGAAGCCAAAGCTTTTCTGGAATACCTGAAGGGAGAAGAAGCAGCGAAGGTCTTCGAGGGCATAGGGTTCACGATGATAGGGAAATAGGAGATTGTCACTATTCCCGCTATATAACTCACTACGCATCACAGCGATCTCGGCAGTTTTTGTGTTTTTTGCCGGGATCGCTGTGGCGTATTACATTGCCCGGCTGCCGCGGCTGATCAAGGGTATACTGGATGTGATCCTGACACTGCCGATGGTGCTGCCGCCGACCGTTGTGGGATACCTGCTGCTGCGGGTTCTGGGACCGAAACGGGTGATCGGCTCCTGGTTTTACCAACAGTTCGGCATCCGGCTCACCATGCACTGGTGGTCAGCGATTTTTGCCGTTACCGTGGTGGTCTTTCCGCTGATGTACCGTCCGACCCGGGCATCATTCGAAGCCTTTGACGAATCCCTCGCAGACGCCGCACGAACCCTCGCTGTACCGGAATGGAAGATTTTCTGGCGGATCCGGGTGCCCAACTGCAAACAGGGGATCCTTGCGGGGATGATCCTCGCCTTTGCCCGCGGCATCGGGGAATACGGCGCCACCAGCATGATCGCGGGTTATACTCCCGGACGGACCGCCACTATCGCGACCGAAGTCTACCAGCTCTGGCGAACGGGCAATGATCAGATGGCGCTGACCTGGGTGATCATCAACATCGCCATCTCCGCGACCGCCATGCTGGTGATCAATTTTTTGGAGAGGAGAAATTAGATTTTCTTACTTATGAAAGACCAATTCGGACGCACTATTGATTACCTGAGGATCTCCGTCACAGACCGCTGCGATTTCCGATGTCGATATTGCATGCCGGAAAACGGAATAGAGAAATGCGGACATTCCGAAATACTTTCTCTGGAAGAAATAGAGGAGATCGCCTCTGCCGCCATTGAATTGGGCATACGCAAGATCCGGCTGACCGGCGGAGAGCCGCTGGTGCGCAAAGGCATCGAATTCTTGTGTCGTAATTTGAAATCAAACAGTAATCTTAAAGAATTAACACTGACAACAAACGCTGCTCTTCTTTCCAAAACAGCCATTACCTTAAAAGATTCCGGAGTAGACCGGCTCAACATCAGTCTCGACACCCTGCGGGAAGAACGCTTCCGCTCCATCACCCGAATCGGCAGCCTGCAGGATACAATGAAGGGAATCGACGCTGCGGAGCAGGCCGGGTTCCATGGGACCAAGATCAACACCGTGCTCATCGGCAGATTCAACGATGATGAGATCCCCGACCTGGTCAACCTCACCCGTTACCGGGATCTGACTGTTCGCTTTATCGAGCTGATGCCCATCGGAGAAGCCGCCCGCTGGCCTGCCTCTGCCTTTCTGAATGCTGATATCATCCCGGAAAAGGTACCGGAGCTCCGCCCGCTGGAAACCGATGGTGTTGCTGAGATGTATCAGCTGCCGGGAGCCCGGGGAAAAGTCGGTCTGATCCGCCCGCTGAGTCACAGCTTCTGCGGGAGCTGCAGCCGTATCCGTCTCACCGCTGACGGAATGCTCAAACCATGCCTCCATTCGGATCTGGAGATTCCCCTGCGGGGACTGCACGGAGAAGCATTGACGGACGCACTGAAAGAAGGAATCTTCCGCAAGCCCGCCCGCCACTACATCGACCGGGACGGCATCTCAGGAACGGGTAAGCGGAATATGAATGAAATAGGAGGATAAGAGAAATAAGAAATAAGATATAAGAAATAAGAAATGTACAATAAAAAGGACTTGTTATTTCTGATTTCTGATTTCTGATTTACAGATATTATGGACTTTACACACTTTAATGAACAGGGACATGCGAAGATGGTGGATGTGAGCGAGAAATCGCAGACTTACCGCACCGCAGCAGCAGCCGGAACGATCCACATGGCAGCGGAAACGGTTCAGGCGGTCCGCAGCGGCGGTATTGTCAAGGGAGACGTGCTCTCCGTGGCACAGGTCGCCGGGATCATGGCTGCCAAACGAACCTCTGACATTATCCCTATGTGTCATCCGCTGATGCTTTCCGGCATCGACATCCGTTTCGCTGTCAACGAGACGAGCATCGATATTTTTTCCGAGGTCCGCTGCAAAGGGGAGACCGGGGTAGAGATGGAAGCGCTGACTGCCGTATCCGCCGCAGCCCTTACCATCTATGACATGTGCAAAGCTCTGCAAAAGGACATGAAGATCAGCAATATCCGCCTGCTGAAAAAGACCGGCGGTGTGAGAGGAGACTACGAAATTCATGAAGTCTGAAGTGATCGCTGTGTGCCTAAGCGAAAAAAAAGGCATCCAAAAGCATGAAGTCCCGGAGATCGATCTCGTCTTCGGGCACGGCATTGAGGGAGACGCTCATGCAGGAAACTGGCACCGTCAGGTGAGTTTACTGGCGGACGAGAGCGTAGATAAAATGCGGGCACTGGGCTGGGAACTGGCGCCGGGCGCCTTCGCAGAAAACATCCTGACCCGGGGCATCGACCTGAAAGCTCTTCCCGTCGGAACAGTGCTTGAAATCGGTGAGACCGAGCTGGCCGTCACCCAGATCGGCAAGGAGTGTCACAGTGACTGTGCCATCAAACAAACCACCGGCAAGTGCGTGATGCCCACGGAGGGGATCTTCGCTATCGTTTTACGGGGCGGGAAGGTTAAAGCGGGAGAGGAAATAGAGATAAGAGATAAGAGATAAGAGATAAGAATGAAGAATGAAGAAGGAAGAATGAAGAATGAAGAAGGAAAATGTAAAAAGTAAAAAGTAAAAAGTAAAATGTAAAATGTAAAAAGTAAGAAGTAAGAAGTAAGAGGGAAGAGGAAAGATGAAACATGAAGCTGATTAAGACAGAGGAAGCTATCGGGCATGTGTTATGCCATGACATGACGCAGATCATCCCCGGTGAATTCAAGGATGCCCGCTTCCGCAAGGGGCACATCGTCACCACAGAAGATATCCCGGTGCTGCTGAGCATGGGCAAAGAGAATCTCTACGTCTGGGAAAAGAAGGAAGGTATCCTCCACGAAAATGAAGCGGCTGAACGGCTCGCCGCTCTCTGCCGCAATGCTAATATGGCACAAAGCGAGGTCAAAGAGGGGAAGATCGAGCTGCGTTCTGCGATCCATGGATTGTTTCGGGTCAACCGTGAGAAACTCAATGCGGTCAATGAGATCGATGAGCTGATGATCGCTACCAGGCACGGAAATACAGTCGTCCATCCCGGTGACAAGCTCTGCGGCACCCGCTGCATCCCGCTGGTGATCGATGAGAAAAAGCTGATTGCCGCAGAGGCTGCCGCAGGTCCCGAGCCAATCCTTGAAGTGCTGCCCTTCAGGCTGAAAACAGCTGCCGTGATCACCACCGGCAGTGAGGTGTTTCACGGACGAATTGAGGACAAGTTCACTCCGGTAATCGTCCGCAAGCTGAAAGATTTCGGCATTGAAATGACAGAACACGTCACCACCGATGACGGATTGGATCATGTCACTGAAGCGATCACTGCCATGCGGGCAAAACGGCCGGACCTGATCCTCTGCACCGGCGGTATGAGCGTTGATCCGGACGACAACACGCCCGGCGCCATCAAACAGAGCGGAGCCCGCATCGTCACTTATGGCGCACCGGTGCTGCCCGGTGCTATGTTCCTGCTGGGATATTACGAGAACGGCATGCCCATCATGGGGCTGCCCGGCTGCGTGATGTATGCCAAAGCCACCATCTTCGACCTGATGCTGCCGCGGATCGCTGCCGGTGTGGAGCTGACCCGGAAAGATTTCACCTCTCTCGGTGAAGGCGGATTGTGCCTTGGCTGCGAGAGCTGCCACTACCCGATCTGTCCATTTGGAAAATAGGATATAGGATATGGGATATAGGTGATAGATTATAGGTGGTTATAGGTGAAAGGAGTTTCTATGTTTTCGGCAGCCATTCTTACCGTTAGTGACCGCGCGTCACAAGGGGTATATGAAGACAAGACCGGACCGGCGCTCGTTGAGATGCTCACGGGCAGCGAATTTGAAGTAAATGAGACGCTTGTCATTCCGGATGAGCGGGATCAAATCGAAGCTGCCCTCATCCGTCTGGCCGAGGCAGACACCACGCTGATTCTCACCGCGGGGGGAACAGGTTTCGCACCGCGCGATGTCACGCCTGAAGCAACCATAGCTGTCTGTGAAAAGCTCGTTCCCGGAATACCCGAAGCCATGCGGACTGCATCTATGCGCATTACACCACGCGGTATGCTTTCCCGGGCAGCCGCAGGCATTCGGGGAAGGTCTCTCATCATCAACCTTCCCGGCAGTCCCAAAGCAGCACGGGAAAACCTGGAAGCCGTCCTCCCGGCCCTCTCTCACGGACTTGCCATCCTGCAGGGAGAAAAGGAATAAGGGAGGACGGACGTGAAAGCAGTTACTGCCGGCGGATCGTAAAATTATCAAATGCGTAGGTGACGTATTTTCCACCGGCGTGGAGTCCGACCCCATAGAGGTGATAAAACCTTCCGGTGAAGCCGTCTTCAAAACCGACGATGAAGTGACCATCGATGAAGGCGCTGGTATATCCGTTCAGCCGGATCATTTCCAGTCTGTGCTCTTCATAGTCATTTTCGAATTCCGTCAGATTGTAATAGGTTTTATATTGGCGTCCTTCAGCCGGACTGGTCGTGTAGGTATCGATTTTGTCCGGGAAGATGATCTCTCCGGCAGCACGGTAGGCATCACCTACGATCAACGGGTTTGAATATTGGAACCAGACCCAGCCGCTGTTGCTTTCGTCCTGTTCGATGAGCTGCACATCGACGCAGAAATAAAAGTTTTCATAGGAACCGGCAGTATTGAACAGCTCCCAGCCCCGATTGAATTCATCCCCTTCACTGACATCGACAGCCGTGACGGTCAATTCCCGCTTTCCTCCATGATTTTTACTGAGGAAGGAAAATCCATCAAAATTATTGAGTGTTCCGCCTGAGTCCCAATCATAGGTCTCCTTCAGCAGGGTCCTGGGAAACAGCGTATCCAGATTTTCCAGCATTGCTTCCTGTTCAGCGATGAATTCATCGGTATAGGTGGGATTCACAAACGGCTCTTCATCCTGGGCAAACGCACCAATGAATGTGAAGAGCAATAAGAAAAGACAGAAAAGACGAAGCGATTGTTTCATTTTGTTTCTCCTTATCATTGTTATTCAATTCGGTATAAAACCGATTTACTCCTACATTTGCAGATCGATCACGTTCCCCTGGGTATCGGTGCCGCGTCCTGAAGCGTCTACAGTGTACCAGGCTGAGGTCGCTGTATGAAACGTACCATCACCATGGCTCACGATCTCATAGAGATGAACGGAAAACGTTCCGTCTTCATTCGCATCCACATCCGCAGCGGGCGGATAAAAATGATGGTGCCGGTAATAATGCATCTGTGCCATTCGGCCGATCTCCTGCGCGCTGCACCGGCTTCTCTGCAAAAAGACACGAGGGGTATACTGAAATACACCGGAAAACTCGCTGTTCACGTCCGCGTTAAGCAGCATAGCTCCCTGGACATATGTGATCGTCAGACTGCGGAAGGGAACAATATCACCGTACTGCGTGACGATCCGTGTCACCGTCTGTGTATAATCGCCGCTGCTTTCTGTCTCCAGATACCAGATGGAGCCATCCGAAAAATGCAGCTCTGCGTTCGCCGCATTCAAAACCAGCCAGCTCTTGAGCTGTCTTTCCTCGATATATTCATAAACCACGCCTGCATCCGCCGGTGTCATCACATAAGAACCGTCAAGAATCGTACTGCCCGGTCCTCCGGCAAGCGTGGCCGGATTCCGCTCAATATACAGCCGGGCGCCATTGTCCAGGATCTCAAGGGAAAGTGTCCTAAACCAGGCTGAAATATCAACACCCATGGAATCGGTAACATTCTCGATGCGGTAGGTATCCTGACGGGCATTCGGTGCCGCGGAGACAAAGTCCAGAATATAATACGACTCATACCAGCTTTCATTGAAAAAATAACAGTGCAGGACAAGATTGTCAGCCACGCTGCCGGTAAAGTCAAGCCAGTACTTCGGCATTCCGTTCTCATCAGAATAAACATATGCCGAATAGATCGTTTTTTCCGCCATAACGCTTGACTGTGTCAGGACAATGATTAGAAAGACCAGGAACAATACAACGATTTTCTTCATTATACTCAACTCCTCTCCACTGAATACGGGAAACCTGCCGCGGAATATGATGAAAATCCGCATCCGGCACACGGACAAAAGTATCTGACCCGCGCCGGACACAAAACTTTTATCTTATTATAATATCTTGCGTGAATTATTTAATCAGGGAAACCCCTGTATTGAGCCTAATTTCAGGAAATAAAACGATTAACAAATCAAGTAACAGGTCAGTTTCTGATTCGATTTTCGTGATAGAGGTCCGTAAGACCGGCACGGGTTGCTGCACCGGTTTTGCGGTATAGTCTAAAGAGTCTCTGTTCTCCCCTTACTGAAGAGACACAGGCAAATCTGTTCTGCATAGCCGGAAAATCCTTTTCAAAAATTTATTATTCTCATTTGACAGAGCATATGAATCCATATAACAATACCATCGGAAGCAAGGTTCGCTTCCGATGGCGTTCAAAGGAGACATATGAAACTGTTATCGTGAGCCTGAGACGGCTTTAATTTTCCCTTCAGAATCGGCCCGGACCCGCAGCATCATCGGCAGGTTCAGTCCGTCTTCGGTCTTTTCGTTTTTCTCATATATGAGCAGCAGTTCACCGCCGCGATCCGTGACTTTCGGTTTAACACCTTTGAAAAAAGGGTATTCCTTATAAATCACCTTATTGATCTTATCAACGACGCTTCCCATTATCTGATTTCTTATTTCTGATTTACTCAGAGTCTGCGGCGCAGGAAAGTCGGTGTATCATAATCCACCGAATCCATACCATTCCGTTTTTCTCCAACCTTGCGGGAAGAGGACTCGATACCGCTCAGACCGAAGGGCTGCATGATGGTGTCAAACATGGCATTAGCAGCTTCCGAAGGCGTATAACCGGAAACATCAGCCGGTTCACTGGGGATCAGACGGTCTGTGGAGACAGAAGCCTCGGCATGGGCCATAACCGGTTCAGCCATTGCATAAGCCATCTCCGGCTCCGGCTGCGGTGCTTCTTCAACAGCATAGCGAACCGGTTCCGCATAAACGCGGGAAGCAGTGGAAACCGTACCGATCTCAGCACCGGACTTATCCACGGTTTCCGACTTCAGCGGAGTGGATGCGATGCCGGTGATGATGAGGATGATTTGTACTTCGTCCTTCATGTTCGGGTCAACGATCTGACCGGGGATGATTTCAGCATTGTTGCCGGTAAACTGCTGGAGATGCCCCAGGCCTTCCATGACCTCACCAAAGGAGAGATCTTCACCGCCGGTGAAATTTGCGATAATACCGGTTGCATTTTCAATGGGCAGATGCTCCAGAAGCGGGTGGTTCAGTGCCTGGTAAAGGGCGTTGGAAACTTTGTCCTCGCCCTTCCCATAGCCGATGGAGAGAAGAGAACCGCCGCCATTCGCCATCATATGGCGAATGTGAGAGAAATCGACATTGATTTCACCGGTACCGGAAAGAAGCTGGGTAATGCCGGTGATCCCCTGACGAAGTACATCATCCGCATAAGCAAAAGCTTCACGCAGGGTAATGTTGGAGGGAGAAACCTTCAGCAATTGATCGTTCGGGATGGTGATCAGCGTATCGCAATGTTCCGCCAGTTTGGACAAACGGTTGCGGGCATTGGTGATGCGCTTACCGGCCTCAAATGAGAACGGGGTGCTGACAACAGCGATGGTGATTGCGCCCTGCTCACGGGCAATTTCAGCAGCCACACTGATGGAACCGGAACCGGTACCGCCGCCCATGCCGGCAGTCAGGAAAACAATATCCGCACCGCTCAATGCCTTGCGCAGTACGTCTTCTGATTCCCAGGCAGCCTTTTCACCGACTTCCGGACGTCCGCCGGAGCCAAGACCGTTGGTAAGTTGTGGTCCCATGAGGATTTTTGTGTTTGCCTGGCAGCGCTGAAGCGCCTGCAGGTCTGTGTTGGCAGCGATGAATTCAACATCATCCGTGCCGTATCCCATTGTCAGCATGCGGTCAATAGCGTTGCAGCCACCACCGCCCAAGCCAATCACTTTCATAACGGGCTTGTTATAAACGATATCCTGATTATTAAATTTTTCCATAGGGTCCTCTCTCAATCTCCCTGAATTTGCAGCGATACTGTGTGAACCGCACAGTTTCTGTCGCGCAGCTGACGAAGCATATAAGCCGGGTATAGAGCCTGATCGTCAATCATGATCACATTTTTTGACGCTAACGCTTCGTTCAGATCATTTCCGGAAGCACATTTGTGAATTTTGATGTACTGCCGAATCGTGTTCATTTGTTCTTCGGTGAACAGGCTGTTCACCTCCGGCAGCAGGAAATACTCTTTGAGGCTCCCCCCTCGCATGAGAAATCGAACTGCGCTAAAGATAGAAGATGCAAGTTTCGTGCCAACTTTCTTAATAAATTCAAAAATATTCTTTAAATTGATGGATTTCAAAAATTGAAGGAATTTCTCCGAAAAAGAAACCTTCACATCTGTGTTGATACTGATATCGGCTGAAAAAACACTGTCTGCAGCATTTTTCCCCACCGGGACAGAAGCGGAAAGTGATTCCGTAGATGGCAGCTTATATACACAGCAGGAAAGAATATACGGCGGGATCTTGCTGTCGGGTTTTTGTGTCACATCCTGCAGAAGGTTTAAAATATTCAGATATTGTTGTTTTGATTCCCGGGTAACAACATCAAAGATTCCGGTACTGCCATCCCACATACCCGCATTCATCAGCAAAACAGGAACACTTTTGCCGAGTTCTTTCTTCAAAATATCTTCATACCACTGGAAAAGATAAAAGCCTCGATGGTCCACCTGACCGGTCGCATAAGGCACAGCCGGCGGACATCCGGCAGGCCCGGCTTCATTCCACTCAATGGAATGGCGATAGAGACAGCCGGAAGCAGAAAAAACCAGATTGGAAATGACGGCATCACTGTATTCCTTACGAATCAGTTTGGCACTGCTGCGCAAAAAGGCCAGATCCCAATAGTCCCCGCCCGGTTCCAGCAGCGGGAAAAGAGGAATCACCTTTTCCTGCACGCAGGCAGCGGCATAGTCCGCATAACGGCGGATAAAGCGGGTCACCAGCCCGGGCTTTACCCAATCTTCCGCATTCCAGGAACTTTTCATATTGGGGCGGTTGAAAAACTGCACCATATGAATGCCGATACTGTGGTAGTAAGCCATCCGCTGACGGAATATCTGCTGTGAAGGAGGTTCGGAAATAGAATAATTCAGGACAACAACCGGTTCAATGCGGACATCACGCAGACGCATGATGAAATTCTCCGGAATTTCTCCGTTTTCCGGCGCATAAACCACCAGCCAGGAAGTTCCTGCAGCCTGCAATTTTGGCAGCCAGTAATCCAGACTCGGGTCATCAAAATGTCCCGCATCTTTATAATAATGAAATCCTAATTTTTTTGTTTTTTTGCTTGCTGAGAAACCGTAAGCTTCCATCTCTCCAAAACCTCTCTCCATATAGAAAAGATGCAAGGTTCATGCCAATATGAATTTAATTGAATCGTGAACGGCAATTCTGAATATGAAGCACACGGGGACGGTTTTGCTGCTGCCGCGCAGCCGGCACAGCGGAACCGTCCCTGTGCTGCGCCATTTTTCTACATTCAGAATTCCTGAATCGTGAACACCGAATAGTGAATACGGAATAATTAACGTTATAATTGTATTGATGATGAAGCGTATTTTTTTCTTTCTGATCATTTTGACCGGCTGTCTGCTTTTCAGCGGCTGCCGGATGCTGCCGATTTTCCAGCTGACACCTGTTCCACTGGAGACCCCGACACCGCAACTCAGCCTGAACCAGGTTCCTGAAATCCCGACACTTCCGCCGGTCATACCCACTGCCACTCTGTCTGCCGCTCAATCGGTTCATTATGAAGACCCCGGAGACATATTCACACAGGTCACTGCGGAGATTCTTCCGGAAAAGGCTTTCCAGCAAGTCGTACTCTTTGGCTCAGTCCATAACTTCACGACCGAAACAGATGCCTGGGGGAGAACTGTTGCCACGGGCGGGTTCACGCTGGATCATCACTCCGGAACCACTTTTACGGTGAAATGCGACGATTTTTGTTTTTACACGGACGCAAAAAAGAATCTGATCTCCTCCGAAAAATTGGTGCTGGACAGTGAAGTGATCATTTTCGGCGCATCCGGTGAAACAGCGACGGAGATCAATGCTGATTTAATCGCCATCCACGTGATTCGTGAGGACTATATACCGAGCGAAGCCAACGTCAGTGCTTTTCCGTCAAATCTGACCTATACCGAATATGACCTGGCATCCTTTCCGAAGCTGAATCCGATCTCCATCCGGGCAGCCAGCATCACAGCCACACCGGTCCCATCGATGACCACAGAAGCGACACTTCCCACCGAAGATCCATATGCCTATAATTACGGCTATGGATACGGCTATGATTATTATGGCTACAGCCGTCCCACTTCCACTCCCAACCGTCCCCAGCGGACAGCAACACCGGATGAGACCGGTACGCCTGTTCCCACCCCGACGCTTTCACTGGATGAACGGCTGACGGACCGGCTCAACCATTCGCTGGAAAACCGCACAAATTATGCTTACGGCACTTACGGAGAAAAATACTCATCCTATATCGAATACGATCAGGAACTGAACCGGGATCCTTCCTATCCGACCCGTGCCGTGATGAACGTGCAATCCAATGGCTATGATTTCACCGAATTTTGGTTCCCTTATACCCAGAACCCGATGTTCACCAACTGGGGTATTGTCTGTTACGCCGGTGACTGGTATCTGCCGATTCGCATCAGTGTTGATATTGACCCGAATCCGGATGTGACAGACGTGATCTATACAGACCGCACGATTCGCACACAGCAGAATTATGACAAAGAAAAGGGATATATCCGCTCATTCGGCTATTCGATTATTGAAGGGAAACTGTTTTATTTCTACCAGAATGAAAACGGTTACGGAATCTCCATCGACAGACAGGACTATGACCTGGGGTTTGACGACATTCCCTTCGGCTATATCGGTGCATACTCTGAAATGGACCCGTTCTATGCGGATGACATGATCACTTTCTTCGGACACCGCGGTGATCACTGGGTCTATGTGGAGATCAAAGCAGTGGAGAACACCGGGTATGGATATTATTAAGGAAACGCATTATATAACGGAGAACAAATGGAACGTCCTGAAATATCTGTAATTGTTCCTTTTCTGAATGAAGAAGACAACCTGCCGCTGATGACTGCGGCATTGGAAGAATATATACCAACGCTGGGAGTACCGGTAGAGGTGGTGTTCGTGGATGACGGTTCCACAGACGGTTCCTGTGAATGGCTGCGGAAGGCTGAATTCCGCAATTTTACCGCCAAACTGGTGCGTTTTTCCCGCAACTTCGGCTCCCATCCGGCAGTACGCGCCGGTTTCATGAACGCCAGTGCACCAAATTGCGTCTGGCTGGGGGCAGACCTGCAGGAACCGCTGGAAATCATCGGTGAAGGATACAAACGAATTCAGGAGGGATATGACCTGGTGCTGGTGCAGAAAAATCAGGTGAAGGTTTCCAAATCCGAAGAGACTTTTTCACGGCTGTATTCTGCGATGATCCGCAAATGGGCGATCCCGGGCTATCCGGAAAAGGGCGTCAATACCATCTTCTTCAACGAAAAGGTCAAGAACGCACTCAATGCCAATCCGGAACTGAACTCTTCTGTTGTGCTGCAGGTGATCTCCCTGGGCTTCAAACAGACCATACTCAACATGAACTACCGGGAACGGGAACACGGACAATCCAAATGGACTTTCGGGAAAAAACTGAAGCTGCTTATCGACTCCTTCGTCTCGTTTTCCTTCTTTCCCATCCGCATGGTCTCCGTAATGGGATTTATCTTCGCTTTTGCAGGCGCTCTGATGGCACTGGACCTGATCATCGTCAAGATTTTCAATATACGTCCGGTCACGCTGGGCTGGCCGACCCTCATCAGCGTGCTGATGCTTGGCTTCGGGCTCACCAACATTTCTTTGGGAATCATCGCAGAATATCTGTGGCGTACGCTGGATGCCGCACGTGGAAGGCCCGTATTTGTAATTGATGAGGTCGAACAATTAACAATTCGAAAAGAAAAATGATAAAGAATGAATATAATAACGAATAAGGAATAAGTTCAATGACTGTAACTGAATTATCTCTTAACGACGCGAAGCGTCACCATAATTATTCATTATTCGCTATTCACTAATTTATCTAAGGAAACGCTGATTAATGTGCCGTTGGGGACGGTTCCTTCCGTCACCATGAGGTGACTACAGGGCGAAGCTGGTTGCTCCGCATCAATTTGGCGAAGCCAGCACCTTTCGGAGCAACCGGCCCCGTTGGCACATATTAATCAGCGTTTCCCTAAGACTTCTCCAACTCAAGGAGCTATCTATGATTAATATCGTTCAAATCGGCTACGGCTACTGGGGCACCAACGTTGCCCGCAACATCATGCAGTCACGGGAAACCAACATGGCCGCCCTGTCGGATGCGGCACAATCCCGGTTGGACGCTGCACAGAATGTCTATGGCAGCGCTATTCCTGACTACACAACTGACTATGAAAAATATCTCAGCGACCCGAATGTGGATGCGTTCGCCCTGGTTATTCAGACCGAACCATCCTTCGAAGTGGCGAAAAAGATACTGAAGGCCGGTAAGCACCTCTTCATCGAAAAACCGATGGCATCGGATGCTGCCCGTGCCGAAGAACTGAACCGGCTGGCTCGTGAAAATGGTGTCATTCTTCACGTGGACCACATTATGATCTTTCATCCCATAATCCGTTACATCAAAAAGATGTACGATGAAGGCACCCTGGGAGATCTGATCTACTTTGATATCTCCCGCATGAACCTGGGACCCATCCGCAAAGATGTAAACGCCATGCTGGATCTCGCAGTCCATGATCTGGCGGTGATTGACTTCATCTCCGGAGGCAAAGAGCCTTACCACGTCGAAGCCATCGGGGAAAAACACTACGGTTCCCAGGAGACACTGACCTACCTTACGCTGAAATATGACGGGTTCCTGGCTCATATCAAGTCCAGCTGGATCTCTCCCATCAAGGAACGCCGCACCATGATCGGCGGGACGAAGAAGATGGTCATCTTCGATGATATGAAGACCATGGACAAGCTGACGATCTTCGACCAGGGCATCATCGAGACCGGAGAGGAGTACGGTCCATACGAATTCAAGGCACGGTCCGGTGACATCACCATCCCTTACATTCCGCAGGAAGACGCGCTGCGCAATTCCATCGAGCACTTTGCGGAGTGTGTCAAGACCGGCAGGCAGTCCCTTGCCAACGGAGAACAGGGTATCAAGGTGATCAGGATCCTGGACCGGGCACGAGAGTCGCTAATTGCCAACAGTCAGGAATAAACAAAATTGATCATTAAGTGGATATAAACGTGATATAATATAGCTATGGTGAGTCCTACCACAAGTGTGACTGCTAAAAGCGTCAGAAACTCTAATGGAGTTGCTGCATTGTGGCTATGCTGACTTGGTCTGCATAGCCATTTTTATTAATTATGGTCCAGAGAGAATTCAAACTTTTCAAAGTGGAAGAGACAAGGCTGACATCATTTATTATAAAAAACTTTGCCTACAAGAATTAGATTGGTGTCTTAATCATAGTGAAGTAATCTGCAATAAAGCCAACACTCTTTACAAAAAATATATTTCAGAGGAAAACTTCAGTGCAAGAAACAGATGTCTGGATTTTCCTAAATTAGAAAGAGAATGCATCAGATTCAACAGCAGGAGAATAACAAATGAAACCGCGTAAAGTACCGATCATGAAACCCTATTTCGACGAGGAAGAGGCAAAGGCCGCAGCGGAGGCACTGGCTTCCGGATGGGTGGCTCAAGGTCCCCGCGTCGCCGAATTTGAAAAAGCGGTAGCTGCCCATGAAGGCTGCGCCTTCGGTGTCGCCACCACCAACTGCACCACCGCCCTGCACCTGCTGATGGTCGGCATGGGCTTCGGTCCCGGACAGGACGTCATCGTCCCTTCCTTCACCTTCGTCGCTACCGGCAACGCCGTTGAATATACCGGCGCCAATGCGATACTGGCGGATGTGGATCCGGTCACCTTCAACATCAATGTGAAGCTTCTGGATGATTTCGTCGCGGAACGCTATGACGAACGGGATGGGCAATGGTTCAACAAGAAGACAGGGAACCGTCTGAGCGGCATCGTCCCGGTGAACGAATTCGGACTCTGTGCCGACATCCCCGCGGTGAATGATTTCGCCAAACGTTACGGCGGGCTGAAGGTCATCGAAGATTCAGCCTGCGCACTCGGAGCAAAGATAGGTGATACCCACCAGGGCGGGTTCGGCAACCCCTCCGCAGTTAGCTTCCATCCGCGCAAGTCCATCTCCACCGGAGAGGGCGGTATGGCGCTCATCAACGATCCACAGCTTGCGGAGCATGTACGTCAGCTGCGCTCCCATGCCGCCTCAGTCTCGGAGGTCCAGCGCAATGCGGGAAAGGGTTACCTGCTGCCGGAGTTCAACGAGCTGGGCTTCAACTACCGCATGACCGATATCCAGGGAGCCATCGGCTGTGCCCAGGTGAAGAAGCTGGATTGGATCACCGAACGCCGGGCAGAGCTGGCGCACCGCTATGACCGCCTGCTGCCGGATGCGGTTCCCTGGGTACGTACCCCCTTTGTTCCGGACGGCTATACGCATATCTATCAGACCTACTGCACCATGCTCATCCCTGAAGCGGTGGGCTGCCGCACTGTAGACGAGGCCAACGCTTTCCGCAATGAGTGGATGGACCGGCTGGAACAGGCCGGCATCGCTACCCGTCAGGGGACTCATGCCCTGCATACCCTTGGCTATTACGTCAAGAAGTACGGCTATAAACACGAGGATCTGCCCGGTGCCTATGCCTGTGACCGGCTGAGCCTCGCCATACCGCTGTACGTAGAGATGACGGAAGAAGATCAGGACTATGTGATCGAAGAAATGGCGTTTATCGCAAAAAAAATGCTCAGCTGACGCTGAGCATTTTTTTTTGCATTTTATATCTGTTTTTCTCTACGGCTGCTTGCCGAAATAGGCCAGAATACCGCCGTCAACGTACAGGATATGACCGTTGACGAAGTTGGATGCATCGGATGCAAGGAAGACCGCCGGTCCCATCAAATCTTCAGGCGTACCCCAGCGGGCCTGCGGGGTCTTCGCCATAAGGAACTGATCAAACGGATGGCGGCTGCCATCCGGCTGACGTTCGCGCAGCGGAGCTGTCTGCGGGGTGGCGATATAGCCGGGGCCGATCCCGTTGCACTGAATGTTATATTCCCCGAATTCGGAGCAGATGTTCTTGGTCAGCATCTTCAGACCACCCTTGGCTGCCGCATAAGCGGAAACCGTCTCACGGCCCAGTTCGCTCATCATGGAGCAGATATTGATGATCTTCCCGTGTCCCTTCTTGATCATCCCGGGCAGGACAGCCTTGGAGACGATAAAGGGGGAATTCAGGTCGATATCGACCACCTGGCGGAAATCCTCGGTGCTCATTTCAAGCATCGGGATGCGTTTGATGATACCGGCATTGTTGACGAGGATGTCGATAACGCCGACTTCTTCCTCGATCTGCGCGACCATCGCCTTGACCTGTTCCTCATCGGTCACGTCGCAGATATAGCCATGGGCTTCGATTCCCTTCGCAGCGTAATCCGCGAGCGCCTGGTCCAGGTGATGCTGGCCACGGCAATTGAAGCAGATCTTCGCGCCTGCTGCCGCATACGCTTCAGCAATCGCAAAACCGATGCCATATGCCGCACCGGTCACCAGCGCAACCTTGCCTTCCAGTGAAAACATGTTCATGATATCCATAAATATTTCCTCGTAATAGTGATATAGGATAATTCAGTGCAGCTTCACTATACTTCGAACTATGTCAGATCATAACAATCGGGACATCCTAAAGACGCGAAGCGGCACCGCAATTATTCACTATTCACTATTCATTATTCACTATCGTTGTACCCGTCCGGTACCGTCGCCGCCCATCAGCTTTTCAACTTCATCGACAGAAACACGGTTGAAGTCACCGAGGATGGAATGCTTCAGGCAGGAAGCCGCAACAGCGAATTCCAGTGCCTGCTGCTTGTCATCGTAATGGGTCAGGCCATAAAGCAAACCGCCGCCAAAGCTGTCACCGCCGCCCACACGGTCGACGATGTCACGGATCTCATAGC